>JBEKLW010000111.1:0-7191 GCA_050008815.1 Bryobacteraceae bacterium | reverse complement strand
ACCGAGTCCACCACGCCCGCGCGGCGGCAGATGACCACTGCGCCCGAGTCCCGCGCCGTCACCCGTTCCATGCCCGTGCCTACGAACGGCGCCTCGGCCCGCAGCAGCGGCACGGCCTGGCGCTGCATGTTCGAGCCCATCAGCGCGCGGTTGGCGTCGTCGTTCTCCAGGAACGGGATCAGGCTGGCGGCCACCGAGACGAGCTGCTTCGGGCTCACGTCCATGTGCTCGATCTCTTCGCGCCGCTTGAGCACGAAGTTGCCCGCCTGCCGCGCGTTCACCAGCTCGGGGACGATGCGCCCGGCCTCGTCCAGCTCGACGTTGGCCTGCGCGATGACGTACTTGTCCTCTTCCCAGGCCGAGAGGTACTCGCAGTGCGCCTCGTACTCGATCCCCTGCTTCTTGCGGGCCGCCATGTCGGCATTCACCTTCTGGGCTTCCGCCAGCAGAATGATGTCGCCCACCTTGTGGTGCGTGTCGCCGGGGTTCAGCACCCGGACCTCGTCCACCACGTGGCCGCCGGTCACCTTGCGGTAGGGGCTCTCGATGAACCCGTACTCGTTGATCCGCGCGAAGCACGACAACGAGGAGATCAGGCCGATGTTGGGGCCTTCCGGCGTCTCGATCGGGCAGATGCGGCCGTAATGCGTCGGGTGCACGTCGCGCACCTCGAACCCCGCGCGCTCACGCGACAGGCCGCCCGGCCCGAGCGCCGACAGCCGCCGCTTGTGCGTGATCTCCGAGAGCGGGTTGGTCTGGTCCATGAACTGCGAAAGCTGGCTCGAGCCGAAGAACTCGCGGATGGCGGCCATCACCGGCTTGGCGTTCACCAGGTCGTGCGGCATGGCCGTGGACATCTCCTGGTAGACGCTCATCTTCTCCTTGATCGCCCGCTCCATCCGCACCAGGCCGATCCGGAACTGGTTCTCCAGCAGCTCGCCCACGGCCCGCACCCGGCGGTTGCCCAGGTGGTCGATGTCGTCCACCGACAGGCTCGACACCTTGCGCAGCTTCAGAAGGTAGCGGATGACGTCGTAGAAGTCCTCGGGGTCGAGAATCTTCCGGTCCAGCGGGTGCCGCCCCTTGTTCTCCGGGCTGGAGCGCCAGCTCGCCGGAGCGTATTCGGGGTCGTCGTGGATCTTGATGTTGAACTTCATGCGCCCCACGCGCGAGAAGTCGTACTTGCGCGGGTCGAAGAACATGCCCTGGAAGAGCTGCGTGGCCGTGTCCAGCGTCGGCGGATCGCCCGGGCGCAACTTGCGGTAGATCTCCAGCAGCGCGTCGTTCTGCGACTTCACCGGGTCCTTCTTGAGCGTCGCCGAGATCACCGTGCCCACGTCGTCCCGCGCCGGGAAGAAGATCTCGAAGCTCCGGATCTCGCTCTCCAGCAGCTTGGCGATGCCCGTGGAGGTGAGCTCCTGGTTGGCCTCCAGCAGCACCTCGCCGGTCGACATGTCGACCACGTCGGCGGCGATGAAGGCGCCCTCCAGGTCGCTCGCCGCCGCCTCGGCCTGCTCGATCTTCGCCTTCTGGATCTCCTTGAGCATGCCCGCGGTGATCTTGCGGCCCTGCGGCACGATCGTCTCGCCCGCCTTGTTCTGGATGGCGTAGGACAGCTTCATGCCCTGCAAGCCCGGCGAAACGTTCCAGTAGAGCTTCTTCTCCTTGATGGACATCTTGTCCACGCGGTAGAACGTTCGCAGGATCTGCTCGTCGCTCTTCAGGCCCAGCGCCCGCAGAAACGCCGTCCCGTAGAACTTCCGCTTGCGATCGATGCGGACGTAGAGCAGGTTCTTGTTGTCGTACTCGAACTCCACCCAGCTCCCCCGGTAGGGGATGATCTTGCCAAGGTAGTAGCCCTGCGCCGCGACCTTCTCGAAGAACACCCCGGGCGAGCGGTGGAGCTGGCTGACGATCACGCGCTCTGTGCCGTTGATGATGAACGTTCCGTTCTCGGTCATCAGCGGCACCTCGCCGAAGAAAACCTCCTGCTCCTTGATGTCGCGGACCGTGCGCTGGCCGCTCTCGGGGTCCTTGTCGAACACGGTGAGCCGGATGGTGACCTTCAGCGGAGCCGCGTAGGTCATGCCGCGCTCCTCGCACTCGGGCACGTCGTACTTGAGCTGCAATCCCACCGGGTCGCCGCAGCGGTTGCAGAAGGTGACGATATTCGTGTTGAAGGTGCCGCAGCGGGGGCAGAGAACGTCTCCGGCGTGGTAGGGATCGGTGCGAATGGTGGCCCCGCAACTCGGGTTGCGGCAGGTGGACCGCAGGTGGTGCAGGCCCTTCAGGTTGCCGCACTTGCACTCCCAGTTGCCAATGGCGTAGTCGACGAACTCCAGTTGGCTTAGCCCGCGGAAATCCGAAATCGGGAAGACGCTGCTGAAAACGCTCTCCAGCCCGATGTCCTCGCGCTCGCGAGGCAGCAGGTCCATTTGCAGAAATCGTTCGTAGGAATTCTTCTGGACTTCAATCAGGTTGGGAATCGGGATCGAGGTCCTGATCCGCGAAAAGTCAACCCGCTCCCGAGAGGCGCCGTTTGCCGCAGTCTGCATTCTTCACTCCTGAAAGCCGAAAGGCCACAGAACAAGACCAATGAAACCGTCAAGCACGGGCCAGGAACTTCCCTGGCGGATGGGTAGCAGCCTGCCCGTGCCGGGACATGACGCCTGGAGCAGCGCCCAGGGGTGGGTCCACGAGGTGACACGCAGAGTAAAGCGGGAAGCCGCTCAGGGCGGGGCAATCCCGCAATCGATGGAGAGCTGAAGCTTCCGCATACACCCTCTGCGTTCCTGCACACGGACTGAAGGCACAAAAACAGGATGCGAGGTTCACGCACACTCGTTGTGGAATAGGCCCAGCCAACAGTTTAGCAAACTCGCCCCTGGGCGTCAAATGCCCCAATCGGCCGGCTGGCCGGTCCGGCGGGCGCGGCTGACGGGGCGGGGCAATCCCCGTACTTTCAATAAGTTGCCGCCGACCGCCGGCCCCACGGCGGGGCTGCCGGCCCCGCTCGGCCGCGGCCGTCCGCGGAGGCTACTTGACCTCGACGGCCGCTCCCACGTCCGTGAACTTCTTCCGGATTGCCTCGGCCTCTTCCTTCGAGACGCCTTCCTTGATCGGCTTGGGGGCGCCGTCCACCAAGTCCTTGGCCTCCTTCAAGCCCAGGCTGGTGACCTCGCGGACAGCCTTGATCACATTGATCTTGTTGGCGCCCACCGTTGCCAGGACCACCGTGAACTCGGTCTTCTCCTCCGCCGCCGGGGCTGCCGCCGCCGCTCCCGCCGCCGGAGCCGCGGCCACCGTGGCCGCCGCCGCCGAGACGCCGAGCTTCTCCTCGAGCAACTTGACGAGCTGCGATGCCTCCAGCAGCGTCAGGCCCTGAATCTGATCCGCAATTGCGTTGATATCCGCCATCTCTGTCGAACTCCTTGCTAGTAGCTTGTGGCTTGTCGCCTGTCGTTCCCCGCCTCGCAGCTCGCGGCCGGCCCCGTGGGATCCACGGGCCATGGGCCACAAGCCACGGGCCTCATGCTGTGAACTTGTTCTCCTTCACGCCCTGGTCCACCGCCAGCGCCAGGTTGCGCGCCACCGCGCCCAGGGTCGCCGCCAGCCGCTGGGCCGGCGCCTGGATCAGGAACAGCAGCTTGGCCATCATCTCGTCGCGCGAGGGCAAGCTGGCCAGCTCCCGGATCGAGGCCACGTCAATCGCCCGGCCTTCGACCAGCCCGGCCTTGAAGGTGAATGTCGAATTGTTCTTGGCGTAGTTGGTGAGCGCCTTGGCCAGCGCCACCGGGTCGGAGCTGGTGTAAGCCAGCGAGTTCATCCCGCGGAGGCCCTTGAGCAGGCCCTCGACGCGGGTTCCCTCGGCCGCCTTTTCGGCCAGGTTGTTCTTGATCACGCGGTACTTGCCGCCGGCGCCCCGAATGGTCTTGCGCAGCTCGAAATCCTGCGCCACGGTGAGCTTCTCGAAGCCGGCCACGAACAGGTGGCTGGTCTTCTCCAGCTCCTGGCGCAACGCCTGTACTTCCTCGTGCTTGTCAGATCTCTTCTTCACGACTGTGCTCCCTGCCGGAGACTAGGTAACTTTGCTGTTGTAGGGCGTGACGTCGAGCGCCAGACCCGGCCCCATGGTCGAGCAGATGGTCACGCTCTTGACGTACTTGCCCTTGGCGGCCGCCGGCTTGGCCTTCACCACCGCCTGGATCAGCGTCAGCGCGTTCTCGGCCAGCTTGTCGGTGGCGAAGCTGGTCTTGCCGACCGGCGCGTGAATGATGCCGGTCTTGTCCACGCGGAACTCGATCTTGCCCGCCTTGGTCTCGCGCACCGTCCGGCCCACGTCCATGGTGACCGTGCCGGTCTTCGGGTTCGGCATCAGCCCGCGCGGGCCCAGAACCTTACCCAGCCGGCCGACCGACCGCATCATGTCCGGCGTCGCGATGACGGCCTCGAAGTCGATCCAGCCGCCCTGGATCTTCTGGACCATGTCGTCGCCGCCGACGAAATCCGCGCCGGCCTCCTGGGCCTCGCGCTGCTTCTCGCCGGAGGCGATCACCAGGACGCGCTTGGACTTGCCCAGGCCGTTGGGCAGCACCACCGTGCCGCGCACCATCTGGTCGGCGTGCTTGGGGTCGACGCCGAGCCGCATGTGCACCTCGACCGTCTCGTCGAACTTGGCGAACTTGAGCTTCTGCACCAGCGGCACGGCTTCTTCGAGCGGGTAAGGCTGCGGTTTCACCTGCTGGGCGGCGGATAGATACTGTTTACCGTGTGTGCGGGCCATATCTCCTCATTGGTGCCAGCGGCAGGGACGCAGTCCCTGCCTCCCACTGAGTTGGGTTTGTTGAAACCTCTACTATACCACGCCGTCTGCCAGCGCCCGGCCGCTAGCCGACCTCCACGCCCATGCTGCGGGCGGTGCCCTTCACGCAGTTGACCGCCGCTTCCAGGGTGAAGCAGTTCAGGTCGGGCATTTTCAGCTTGGCGATCTCCTCGACCTGCCGCAGGGTGATCTTGCCGACTTTGTTCTTGTTGGGCTCGCTCGACCCCTTGGCCAGGCTCACCGCGCGCTTGATGAGCACCGGCACCGGCGGCGTCTTGGTGATGAAGGTGAAGGACCGGTCGTTGTAAATGGTAATGACGACCGGGATGATGAGCCCTTCCTGGTCCTTGGCGGAGGTCTTGGCGTTGAACGCCTTGCAGAACTCCATGATGTTGACGCCCTGCGGGCCCAGCGCCGTGCCCACCGGCGGGGCCGGCGTGGCCTTGCCGGCCGGAATCTGCAGTTTCACCTGTCCCGTGACTTTCTTTGCCATGTCTAACCCTCAGCGGCTCGTGGCTTGTGGCTCGGGGCCGGCGGGACCTGCCGTCCCACGGGCCGCCTGCCACGAACCACGCGCCATCAGATCTTTTCCACCTGCCCGAACTCCAGCTCCACTGGCGTAGCGCGGCCGAAAATGGTCACCAGCACGCGCACCGTGTTCCGCTCGGGGTTGACCTCGTCCACCTTGCCGGAGAAGTTGGTGAACGGCCCGTCGTTGATGCGCACCGTTTCGCCCTTCTCGAAGGTCTGCTTGGGGCGCGGCCGGTCGGCGGAGGTCGCCTGCCGGTACAGGATGTCGTTCACTTCGGTGGCGCTCAGCGGCACCGGCGTGTTCCCGCCGCCCACGAACCCGGTCACCCGCGGCGTGTTCTTGACCGCGTGCCAGAGGTCGTCGTTCATTTCCATCTCGACCAGCACGTAGCCGGGATACATCAGCCGCTTGCTGGTGACCTTCCTGCCGCCGCGCACCTCCACCACCTCTTCGGTGGGGATGAGCACCTGGCCGATCTTGTCGTCAAAGCCGAAGGCCTGGGCGCGGCCCTTGAGCGACTCCGCCACCTTGTGCTCGAAGCCCGAGTAAGTGTGGATGATGTACCAGTGCTTGGGAGAGCTTTCGTCCACCGGCTCGAAAGCGGGCCGCTCCGGTTCGGCTGCGCCGGCGCCCCCGGCTTCGGGCGCGCCCGGCTCCGGTTCGGAAACCGGCTCCGGTGCGGAGACCTGCTCCGGCTCGGACGCCTGCTCCGGCTCGGAGGCCTGCTCCGGTCCGGAGGCCTGCTCCGGTCCGGAGGCCTGCTCCTGGTCGGGAACCTCGGTCTTCTGCTCGTCTGTCATGCGCCACCGCCTAGGACTGCTGCCTGAACGCCTGGAGAAGCTTGGTGATGAGCCGGCTGAAAACCGCGTCAACCACGAAGAAATACGCCGCGAAGGCGAACACGGTCGCGATGACGACCACGGTGGTCGCCTGGACCTGTTTCCGGCTCGGCCAGGTCACGCGCCGCATTTCCATTTGCAGTTCCTGGAAATAGTTCTTTATGCCTGCCGGCCATTGCCAGAGCTTCTCGCCGAAAGACTTCGTCTCTTCTGCCATGGATACCCTACCGTCCGCGGCCACTGGCCGCCCACTCCACTCCCGCGTCCCGCGCCGCCATTCCCCAAGCTGTCACAAACCGCTGGTTTTCAGGGGGATCGAAGAGCGCTCCGGAAGCGTCTGGCAGGGGCGGAGGGATTCGAACCCCCACTCGCGGTTTTGGAGACCGCTGGTCTACCGTTAAACCTACGCCCCTGCGCGTTCAGCCGGCAGCCGTAAGCCCACTGCCTTCAGCGCCGAGCGGTTCCGCCACCGAAGGCTCCCTCCATTCTACAGCACCCGGCCGCGCCGGGGCGTCCCGTCTACTTCACCTCGCGATGGGCCTGGTGCTTGCGGCAGTGCGGACAAAACTTCTTGAGCTCGAGCCGCTCGCTCGTGGTCTTCTTGTTCTTGGTGCTGGTGTAGTTGCGCCGCTTGCACTCGGTGCACTGCAGGGTGATGATTTCTCTGGGCATCGCGCCTTACCCCAAAATCTCCGTGACCGTGCCGGCGCCCACGGTGCGGCCGCCCTCGCGAATGGCGAAGCGCAGCCCCTTGTCCATGGCCACCGGGGTGATCAGCTCCACTTCCAGGTTCACACTGTCCCCGGGCATCACCATCTCCACCCCTTCGGGCATCTTGGCCACTCCGGTGACGTCCGTGGTCCGGAAGTAGAACTGCGGCCGGTACCCGGAGAAGAAGGGCGTGTGCCGCCCCCCTCCTCCCTGCTCAGCACGTACACCGAGCCCCGGAAACGGTTGTGCGGCGTGATCGATCCCGGCTTGGCAATCACCTGCCCGCG
>JBEKLW010000110.1:0-7262 GCA_050008815.1 Bryobacteraceae bacterium | reverse complement strand
TGAGCGCCGTCACGAAGAACACCATCGTGAGGACCGGCATCACCTTCAGCAGCCCGCCGTACTCGGCGATCTCGCGCGTGTGCCGCCGCTCGTAAGCGATGCCGACGATCAGGAACAGCATCCCGGTCGAGATGCCGTGGTTGATCTGCTGGAGCATCGAGCCCTGGATGCCGGCCGGATTCAGCGCGAAGATTCCCAGCGTGCAGAAGCCCAGGTGGCTCACCGAGGAGTAGGCGATCAGCTTCTTCCAGTCCTTCTGCATCAGGCAGACTAGCGCGCCGTACACGATCGCGATGATCGACAGCACGGCCATCGCCGTAACGATCCGCGCGTCCTTCGACGCCCCAGGCGCTAGCGGCAGCGAGAAGCGCAGGAACCCGTAGGTGCCCATCTTCAGCAGCACGCTCGCCAGCATCACCGAGCCGGCCGTGGGCGCCTCCGTGTGCGCGTCCGGCAGCCAGGTGTGCAGCGGCCACATCGGCACCTTCACCGCGAACCCCGCGAAGAAGGCCCAGAAGATCCACCACTGCGCGGTGCTCGAGAGGCTCGTTCGCATCAGGTCCGGGATCGCGAAGCTGTAGACTCCGAACTCGGCGAAGTGCGCGAAGTAGAGCGCCAGTATGCCCAGGAACATCATCACCGAGCCCAGGAACGTGTAAATGATGAACTTGAACGCCGAGTAGACCCGCCGCGGCCCGCCCCAGATGGCGATGATGAAGTACATCGGCACCAGGCCCAGCTCCCAGAACACGAAGAACAGCAGGAAGTCGCGCGCCAGGAAGACGCCCAGCATTGAAGCCTGAAGCAGCAGGAAGTGCGCGTAGTATTCCTTCAGCCGGTGCTCGATGGCGTTCCAGCTCGAAAGCACGGCCACGAAGCCCAGCAGGCCGGTCAGGACCACCAGCAGAAGGCTGTAGCCGTCGATGGCCAGGTGGTAAGACGCGCCGATCGAGGGGATCCAGTCCACCCTTTCCGTGAACTGGAAGTCCTTCGCGCGGTCGAAGCGGAAAACCAGCGGCAGGCAGGCGGCGAAGCCCAGCAGCGCGGCGATGTTGGCCCAGAGCTTGACCCAGCGCGGCCGTGAGGATGGAATCGCAAGCAGAACCAGCAAGCCGGCCAGCGGTGTCAGCAGAACTATGGAGAGAAGGTGGTCCATGACGACAGCAGCCCACCATCTTAGCAGGCGCGCTGTCGCCGGCTGCGAGCCGCCAGGCTACGCAAGACGGGGACCGGATACGCTGTCCCCTGTCCCCGTTTTGCGGCGCGCCCCGGGGCTGCCGCACAGATTGCAGCCAGCCGCTTGAACACCGTTTCGCCCCTGCGGGCGGTGCCGACAGCGCCCCCTATTCGTAGCGCAACGCAACCAGCGGGTCGATGCGCGACGCCCGGCGAGCAGGCACCCAACAAGCCAGGGCCGCCACGCCCAACAGGAGAATCACCACCGCGGAGATGGTGGCTGGATCATGTGCGCCGACGCCAAAGAGGAGGCTGCTGAGCAACTGGCTGGCCCACAGCGCGCCGAGCACACCCACCCCCAGCCCGGCCACTACAGGCTTCATTCCCTGGCGCAACACCATCAGCGCCAGCCCGGCCGCCTGCGCGCCCAGAGCCATGCGAACACCCATCTCGTTGGTGCGGCGCGCCACGCTATAGGAGACCACGCCGTAAATCCCCAAGCACGCCAGCAACAGTGCCGAGGCCGCAAAGACCCCGACTAGCAACGTCTGGAACCGGCGCCGGCCGACCGATTCACCCAGAACCTCTCTCATCGTGCGTACATCCCCCAGAGGCAGTTCCCCATCCAGGCTTCGCACGGCACTGCGGAAGGCATTGGCCATGGCGGAAGGATCGTGCGAAGTCCGCAGCAAGTACGTGGCGCTGCTCCACACGCCGCCCTGCCAGTATTTCCCGTCCCAGTAAGGAACGTAGACCATCAACGGCGGTTGCTTCTCCAGACTGACGGTGTGCACGTCTGCAACCACACCAATCACTTCACAGGACGGAGCTTCGGGATCGTCCGTTCGTTTGATACGTCTTCCGATTGCGTCCTCGCCGGGCCATACCTTGCGAGCTACACTCTCCGATATCAGCGCCACCTTGCGGGAGCGGTCCGCCTGTGTGGGAATTCGGCCCTGGCGCAGAACTATCCCCATGACCTCGAAATAGCGGCTGCTGATGAAGCGAAAATTAGCCATCGGGCGCTCCATCGGCGGCCGGGTCTCACCCTCCCTGTTGACCAGATCCCCCCAGTTTTCGCCCGTTAGCGGCAGTGCGCTCACCAAGGCCGCGGCTCTCACTCCGGGGAGGGTTTCCAGACTCTCTACCATTTGCTGGTTAAACAGACTCTTCCGTTCGTCCGTTGGGTAGCGACTGGCCGGCAGAGTCACACTGGCCGTCAAGACTCGGTCCACCTCAAAGCCGCGCTCCACGCTGACGAGCCGCAGAAAACTGACGCCGAGCAGCGCGGCGACAATCAGCAGCACCGTGCCGAGCGCAACTTCAAACCCTACCAGCCATTCGCGGGCCCGCAGTTTGCCTCCGCTGGAGGTGAGGGAACGCGCCCCTCCTTTGAGCGCCTCCACGGGCTGGGAATGAGTCAGACGCCAGGCCGGCCACAGACCGCAAAGGACTCCGCAACCGGCCGAAACCAGGAATGCGAACAGCCAGGTCGCAATATCGATGTGCACTTCATCCAGCCGCGGAGTGTCGGCCGGCGCGGTGCTCACGAGCACCTGCACGCCAGCATGGGCCAGCACAACGCCCAGCAGGCCGCCGGCAAACGCGAGCAGCAGGCTCTCCGTCATGATGGGCCGGAAGAGTTGACCGCGGCTGGCGCCGAGAGCCTGTCGAAGCGCGGTGTCTCGTAACCGCGCGCCGGCGCGCACCAGCATGAGGTTGCCCAGATTGACGCAGACAATCAAGAGAACCGCCCCGACCGCGGCCATCAGCAGCCACAAGGCGGCGCGCGAATTACCGGTCATCTGGTCTTCGAGCAGCGTCAGGCGCGTCTTCAGCTCGCCCCCCGTCGCGCCCCCCATCTCGCGCGCGGCCTCACCCAGCGGCGCCGTCATCTCCGCCTGCGCACGTTGCGGAGTGGCGCCGGGCCGAAGGCGCATGAGCGCGAGATAGTTGAAGCCGCCAACCCGGGACTGCTTCGCCCAGTTCAGACCCAGGGGCTTGAAGATCTCGACGTGCTCCGGCAGCGGGATCGGCCCAAGCTCCTCTGCCTTGGGGAATCGGAACCCGGCCGGCAATATGCCGACCACGACGTGCGGTTCCCCATCCAGGCGGATCGATTTGCCGACAGTACTGCGGCTGGCTTGGAAACGGCGTCTCCAGAGCGAGTCCGTGAGCACGACGTACCGGTTGTTGCCAGGCTGGTCGTCGGTCTCGGCGAAGGTTCGGCCAAGCTGGGCCTGAACGCCGAGCACCTGGAACAGTTCCCACGTGACGGAGACGCCATCAATGCGTTCCGGCTCCCCTTCTCCAGTCAGAGTGAAGGAACTCGGCCTGAGGAGCGCCCCCCGCAAACACGAGCCACTGTGTGTCTGCCAGGCGAGAAAGTGCGCGGCGTTCACGGGCAGCTTCGGAGGCAAAGCCGGGATCTTGGGCAAGGATTCGGCCGCCGAATAGAGGCGGCCGGGGTCCGTATAGGCGAGCAGCTTCAGCAAAACGCAATTGACGACGGAGAAGATGGTCGTAACCGCTGCAATACCGAGCGCCAAGGTCATGATGGCGAGCGAGGTGAACCCCTTTTCGCGCGCCAGGACGCGGAGAGCGTATCTCATACAACCTTTGACGATTCGCAAGGCCGGACATTACGATTCGGAAGGCCAGAGGGCCGCAGTATTTTGCGGTCCGTCGGCCGCGAGCCCCAAGGAGCCGGCACCGGTATGCGGGAGCCCCCACCAAGCCGGCCGCGTAGGGCGGCTCTCCAGAGCCGCGCGCCAGCCTCCAGGCTGGCACGCCGCCCGCCCCTGATCCGAACGCAATGGCAGGCTCGGCCTGGAGGCCGAGCCGCGGGACTGGAGTCCCGCCCTACCAAGCTGGGCTGCGTGGCGCGGGCAGTCTTGCCCGCGCAGGACGGCCACGTCCCGCCGTAGGTCAGATCATATCAGCTAACATGGCTTCCCAAACTGAAGAAGCGGCGCCCGGTTTTTCCATGGCCCACACGGGTCCCTCCGGGAACCGTCAAGAGGCAAAGTCGCCCTGGAATCAACGAGATCGCGTCGTGCGGTCCAAACCAGGTATATCCTCTGTTGTCGAGGGAGGACGCCCATGCGGACAATCGGCATCCTGAGTGGTCTGATCTTGGCAATGAGTGTGGTTTTGTTCGCCGCGCAAGGCAGCCGGCATTCGCTTACGATCGACAATGCTTCGAACTACGACATACACCGCCTGTACATGTCATCGAGCGATGTCGAAAGCTGGGGGCCAGATCAACTGGGGACACGGATTCTCAGATCTGGCTCGACATTCACGCTGGGGGATATCAGGACCGGCGAATACGATATCAAGTTCGTGGATCGGGATGGTGATCCGTGCGTGCTCAGAAGGATCAAGATCGTCGAGGACGCCTCGTGGAGGCTGACTACCGAGTGGCTTCTGAGGTGCGAGGGATACTCGGGACGCCGCGGGTATACGCTATCGATCCAGAACGACTCCCGCTACCGCATTCGCGAGATTTACATGTCCTCGAGTAGGGAAGAGTACTGGGGAAGGGACCACCTGGGGGACAAGATCCTCAAACCCGGTTCGGTCTTCACGATTTCCGGGATCTCGGCCGGAGAATGGGATCTGAAGTTCGTGGACGAGGACGGTGACGCGTGTGTGCAGAGAAGGATCAGTATTACAGAGAATACCTCTTGGACACTGAGGACGGACTGGCTTCTGCACTGCGAGGGCTACAGACGGAGAAGGTGAAGTTGGACAGTGGGGGACCCACTGCGCACCCGGCGGCCCGCCACACTAAGCCGAGCCGCGTGGGGCGGCTCTCCAGAGCCGCGCGCCAGCCTCCAGGCTGGCACGCCCGCCCGCCTCTGATCCGAACGCAATGGCAGGCTCGGCCTGGAGGCCGAGCCGCGGGACTGGAGTCCCGCCCTACCAAGCTGGGTTGCGTGGGGCGGGCAGTCTTGCCCGCGCGGGACGGCCACGTCCCGCCGTAGGGCGAGCCCTCTGGCTCGCCAGCCGGGTCAAAGGCCCGGCCGCAGCGGCCGGCACCGCTCCGCGCCGCGCCGACAAAGAGCAAGGAGGCTGACCGCGATGAAGAACTGGTCTTGGTGGGTCGCAGTCCTCATAAACCTGGTTGCGCTGGGCGCGCTCGTGAGCGAGCCCGCAGGCAAAAGTCTGATTTGGCTGCGTCCCGGCTGTGCGGCCGGCCTGTCGCCTGCCTGCACGGAGCTCGGCTGGCGCATGTGGAACGGTGAGGGTGTGAAGCAGGATCTGGAAGGGGCGGAGTCGCTGTTCTCCCGAGCCTGCGATCACGGCTACGGCCGCGCCTGCGGTGCACTGTCGTGGCTCGCCTCGGATCCGTTCCAGTGGTCGCCGGGCGGCTCCGAATCCGAGAAGGTCAATCGTCAGAAGGCGTTTATGGTCCGCAGGAAGGACCCTGCGAGAGCCGCCGCCTTCCTGGAGCGCGGGTGTGAGGGGGGAGATGGCCCGGCTTGCTCGGAGATCGCGCTCACTCTGACCAACCGCCCGGGCTACCGGCAAGCGGGCGCCGCACCGACTGTAGATGAGGCGCGGGCGCTCGCGCTGCTCCAGCGCGCCTGCCGTGATCTCGGTTACTCTGTCGCTTGCTCGGATTTGATCCATTGGTATAAGGAGAAGGGCGATCAAGTCCGGCTGGCGGAGGCTGAGCGGTACCGGCAGGCGGCCGACGGATGGCCGGCGGCGCTGAAGCTGTGGCTCGCGGCCGGCGCGTTGTCCATTCTGGTTGGCATCCTCTCGGTTCGAGCCCGGAGGCGCGCCGTCGGCGCAGTGCGCCGGCCACGACGCTGGATGGCCACCGCGGGCACGCTGGCCGCGGCGTTTGTCGTGCTGAGCGCCGTGCAGTTCTCAACCAAGGACCTGCCCATGGTCACCGTGATCGCCTGGGCGACGCTCCTGCTTGGTCTTGTGCTGGCCGTCGGGACCCTGCTGGTGTGGGCGGCGCGTGACGGCACGGCACGCGTCGTGCTCGCGGTGGCCGGGTTCTTGCTGCTGCCGCTCGGCCTCTTTGCCATCCTTCTGTCGCGGGACATCGCCGAGGCGCGTGGGACCACCGCCGCGAGCGTGCCCAGCAGTCAGTCTTGACGCCTCGCCATCACCGGCACAATCTCGGGTGCTTGCCAACGACACGTCGTCGTAGGGCCGACCTGGCGGTCAGCCACGGGCCTGGCGGCCCGGCACACTAAGCCGAGCCGCGTGGGGCGGCTCTCCAGAGCCGCGCGCCAGCCTCCAGGCTGGCACGCCGCCGGCCCCTGATCCGAACGCAATGGCAGGCTCGGCCTGGAGGCCGGGCCGCGGGACTGGAGTCCCGCCCTACCAAGCCGCGTTGCGTGGGGCGGGCAGTCCTGCCCGCGCGGGACGGCCACGTCCCGCCGTAGGGCGAGCCCTCTGGCTCGCCAGCCGGCCCTCCGGCCGGCGAGCCGGGTCACGGGACCCAGTGCGGAACGCCGCCATGCGGCAGCCACCGCCACCGGCCCGTGCCGCCCGTCCTCCCCTACCCGCTCTCCTTCGGTGCGATGCCGAGCGCCTTCATCTTGCGGTACAGGTTGCTGCGCTCCAGCCCCAGCAGCTCCGCCGCCCGGCTCACGTTGCCGTGCGTCTCCTCGAGCTTCTTGAGGATGTAGTCCCGCTCGGCCGATTCCCGCACTTCCTGAAGGCTCGCCAGCCGCGACCCCTCGCGCTCGCCCGCCGCCCCCCGCCGCGCGAGGTTGAGCGGGATGTGCCGCGCGTCGATGCGCACCTGCGGGTTCATGATCACGATCCGCTCCATCAGGTTCTTCAGCTCGCGCACGTTGCCCGGCCAGTGGTACTCCTGCAACAGAACGTACGCCGCGGGCGTCAGCTCCTTGGCCTTGCGGCCATAGGCGGTGGTGAACCCGTTCAGGAAGTAATCGGCCAGCAGCGGGATGTCCTCCTTGCGGTCCCGCAGCGCCGGCACGTAGAAGGGGATGACGTTTAGCCGGTAGAAGAGGTCTTCGCGGAAGTTGCCGCGCTCGATCTCCTCCTCCAGGTGCTTGTTCGTGGCCGCGATCACCCGCACGTCCACCTGCACG
>JBEKLW010000011.1:0-15558 GCA_050008815.1 Bryobacteraceae bacterium | reverse complement strand
CGGCGCGCGACCTCCTCGCAGAAGTGCGTGCGCGCCGGCGGCAAACACAACGACCTGGAAAACGTCGGCTACACGCGGCGCCACCACACCTTCTTCGAGATGCTGGGGAACTTCTCCTTCGGCGACTACTTCAAGCCGGACGCCATCGCGTTCGCGTGGGAGCTGTGCACGAAAGACTTCGGGCTGCCCAAAGACCGGCTCTACATCACCGTGTTCCGCGACGACGATGAGGCCGAGGAGCTGTGGCAGAAGGTCGCCGGCGTGGGCCGGGAGCGGATCTTCCGGCAGGACGAGAAGGACAACTTCTGGCAGATGGGCGAAACCGGGCCGTGCGGCCCCTGCTCGGAGCTGCACTATGACCTCGGTCCTGGCGCCAGCGACTACCCGGTGGAGGGCGACGACCCGTTCCCCAGCGAGTCCGGCCGCTACGTCGAGATCTGGAACCTGGTCTTCATGCAGTACGACCGGGACGCCAACGGCCGCCTTACGCCGCTGCCGAGGCCCTCGATTGACACCGGCATGGGTCTGGAGCGCCTGGCGGCGGTCATGCAGGGCAAGCTGTCCAACTACGACACGGACCTGCTGTACCCCATCATCGAGCGCGCGGCCGAGGCGTTCGGCGTCGGTTACGGAGAGGAGCCGAAGGCCGACAGCGCGCTGCGAATCGTGGCCGACCACAGCCGCGCCACCGCGTTTCTGATCCACGACGGGGTGCTGCCCTCGAACGACGGGCGCGGCTACGTCGTCCGCAAGATCATGCGCCGCGCCATGCGGCACGCGCGCCGCATCGGGGTGCAGGAGCCGTTCCTCTATCAGCTCACCGGCTTCGTGGCGGAGCTGATGAAGCCGGCCTATCCGGAATTGATGGACTCCATCCAGCGCGTGGCGCGGGTGGTGAAGGACGAGGAACACCGTTACGCCACCACGTTCCAGGTGGCCGAGCGCATCTTCCACGACGAAGCGCGCAGCGCGCAGGCGGTGCTGCCCGGCGCGGTGGCCTTCAAGCTCTACGACACCTACGGGCTGCCGCTGGAGGAGCAGCAGGAGATGGCGCGCGAGTACGGCCTGGCGGTGGATGCCGAGGGCTTCGCCGCCGAGATGGAGAGGCAGCGCGAGCGGGCGCGCGCGAGCTGGAAGGGCGCCGAGAAGGCCGCCGTCGCGCCGGTCTACCAGGAACTCCTCGCCGGGGGCCGCACCAAGCCGCTGTATTACGAGGGGCTGGAAGCCACGGCCAAAGTGGCCGGCATCGTGGCCGGCCAGCAGGCGGCGGAGGCGGCGGGCCCGGGCGAGCACATCGAGATCATTCTGGACCAGACGCCGTTCTACGCCGAAGCCGGCGGGCAGACTGGCGACAAGGGCTGGCTGTGCTCCGCCGCCAGCGGCGAGAGCCTGGCCGAGGTGGAAGACACCTACTCGCCGCTCCCGGGTCTGGTGGTGCACAAGGTGGTGACGCTCGCTCCGGTCCGCCGCGGCCAGGAGGTGCGCGCGCGGGTGGACGCCGATCTGCGCCGCGCCACCATGCGCAACCACACGGCCACGCACCTGCTGCACGCGGCGTTGCGGACGGTGCTGGGCAGCCACGTGAAGCAGGCCGGCAGCGTGGTTGAGCCCGGGCGGCTGCGCTTCGACTTCACGCATTATGCGGCGCTGGACGAGGCCGAGCTGGCCGAGGTCGAGCGGCTCATGAACCAGCAGATCCTCGAAAACAAGCCGGTCGAGACCAGCCTGATGGAGCTCGATCAGGCGCTCCAGACCGGGGCCATGGCCCTGTTCGGCGAAAAATACGGCGAGCGGGTGCGGGTGGTTCGGGTGCCGGATTTCAGCAGGGAGCTCTGCGGCGGCACGCACGTTTCGAGGACGGGCGAAATTGGGCTCTCGAAGATCGTTTCCGAGGGCAGCATCGCCGCGGGCGTCCGCCGCATCGAGGCGGTGACGGGCGCGGGCGCCTTGCAGCGTTTCCAGCAGGCCTCCAGCGCGCTGCAACGCCTGGCCGAGTTGGTGCGGGCCTCCGAGCCGGAGCTGGCCGAGCAGGTGGAGAAGCTCATCGAGCAGCGCCGCGGCCTGGAGCGCCAGGTGGAACAGCTCAAGGCCAGGGCCGCGCAGGCGCAGTTGAGCGAGCTGGAGCAGGAGGCGCGCACCATCAAGGGCGTGCGCGTCCTGGCCGGGCGGGTGGAGGGCCTGGACCGCGCCCAGATGCGCGCCCTAGCGGATTCGCTGCGCAACAAGTGGAAGACGGCGGTGGTGGTACTCGCCTCGGCCGAGGATGCGAATGTCGCTGTCGTCTCGGCGGTGACCAAGGACCTGACCGCGAAGGTCCACGCCGGCAAGCTGGCGGGCGCGGTGGCCCAGGCCCTCGGCGGCAAGGGCGGCGGCCGGCCCGACATGGCCGAGGCGGGCGGCAAGGACCCCTCGAAGCTGGCCGGTGCGCTGGAAAGTGTTTATTCCAGCGTTGAGGCGATGCTGTAGCGGGCGGGACGCCCAGCTCCCAGAGCGGGGGGGCGGACTGCGGAGCGATTCGGCTACAAGCCGAGCCGCTCCTTCAGCGCTCGCACCCGGTCGCGCGCGACGGGAAGCTCGGTGCGCTTGTCGTCCTTGAGGCGCACCAGCACGCCGCCGGCGAACCAGGAATCGAGCTCCTGCACCCAGCCCAGGTTCACCAGAGTCGAGCGGTGGATGCGCAGGAAGTCCTTGCGCGCCAGGCGCTGCTCCAGATCGGAGATGCTGTAATCAACGCAGTAGCTCTTCCCGCCCGCGGCGGCGTAAGTGAGCTTGTCGCGCGCGAAGAAGTGCGTGATGCGCGCCAGGTCGATGAACTGGGTTCGCTCGCCGAGCCGGGAGGCGATGCGGTCCGGCGCGGGCGGTTCCCCGCCGGGCGTCTTCAACCACTCTGCAACCTGCTCCATCACCGCGCGCAGGTCGGCCGGGGACGCGCTGATCATCCGGTCGAGTTTCTTCACGGCCCGGTCGAGCTGATCGCGGTCGACCGGTTTGAGCAGGTAGTCAATCGAGTTCACCTCGAAGGCTTTGAGCGCGTACTGGTCATAGGCCGTGGTGAAGATGACCGTGGGTTGCTCAGAGAGGCGCGCCAGCAGCTCGAAACCCGTCATCTCCGGCATTTGGATGTCAAGAAACAGCACGTCCACGGCGTTCGTGCGGAGCCACTCCAGGGCCGCCTGGGGGTCGGTGGACGAGCCGGCGATGTCGAAGCGGCCGGTCTCGGCGAGCAGCCGTGCCAGGCGCTTCAGCGCCAACGGCTCGTCATCCACCAGGTAGGCGCGAAAGCGGCGGCTCACGACGCCTCCGGCAGAGTGACGCGCACGACCGCGCGCTCACCATCCCGCGCGGTCTCGAGCCTCGCGGCGCCGCCGTAGAGCGCCTGCAGGCGGGCGAGCAAGTTGTCGAGGCCGTGCCCGGGTGGAACGGCCGCAAGATCGAAGCCCGGTCCGCTGTCGGCGACTTCAATTGAGACACACCCGTCGGCGGCGCGTGCGCTCACTGCGATCTCCCCGCCTTCGCGCCGGGGTGCGATGGCGTGCTTGACGCTGTTCTCGACCAGCGACTCGATGGCGAGCGGCGGGAGGCTCGCCTCTTGCACTTCGGGCGCCAGATCGATGGAGTAGCGAAGCCGGTCGCCGAACCGGGCCTTCTCAATCTCCAAGTAGTCGCGCACGATTTGCAGCTCCTGCTCCAGTGGTACCAGCCGGCGCTGGTTGGCATCCAGCGAGAACCGCAGCAGGGCGGAGAGGCGCCCCACGATCTCCTCGGCGCGCTTCGGGTCGTCCTGGATGAGCGCGGCGATCGAGTTCAGCGTGTTGAACAGGAAGTGGGGATGGATGCGCGACTCGAGCGAGGACAGCCGGGCTTCGGCGGCCAGCTTCATCGCCCGCTCCTCAGCCAGTTGCCGCTCCCGCAGCGCGAGGGTGGTCTCCTGGAGCCGCGAGCGCATCGTCTCGAACAGGTACATCGCGGACCCGGCGGTGAGTGCAATGATCAGGCTGAAGCGAAGGATCGTGAAGTAGCCGTCGACGATCTGCTTGGCGGTCGCGAATCCGATCAGCACGACTACGGCCCCGCCCACGGCGCAGCCCACCACGGTCATGACCACGATGCCGGCGCCGATCGCCGTCATTCTCACCCAGAACGGCCGGCCCTCGAACCTCAGGGCCACCAGCGGCAGGAGAGTGGCGCCGATGGTTCCCATCACGTAGGCGTAAATCAGGCCTTCGACTATGGCGCGCCAGAGATCGATGGCGGCCACGATCTTGCCGAACCAGGCCAGCAGCAGCACCGCGGCCGTGGCGGCGACCAGGTTGATGACCGCCACCCGCAGGAAATACTTGCGGGTGAACACTGTACGGCCGGAGGCGTGGCTCATAGCTGGTACCGAAAGCCGATCGATAGCAACGCGGAGTACGGGATCATACCATACTCGGACTGCCATCTCTTTCCGCCCGGCAGCTCGGCGCGGCCGGTGAAGGTGAGGTGATTGGCGACGCGGCGCGCGGCGTCGAAGATGACCATGCGGCTGCGGTCCGTGGTGTTCGCCAGCAGGGAGAAGCCGAGGTCCCAGTGCTTCCAGCCGGGCAGCTCCCGCAGGCGCGACTTGCCGGCATGGAAGAAGATGTAGCGCGGGGCGCCGGGCGCCGGCGCGTACCACTCGAAGAGTGTGCCGACGCCGCAGCGGAGCGTGTACTTCCCGCCGAGCAGCACGGCGGTTGAGCCGCGGTGGGCCAGCTCGCCGTGCACCTCGACGGCCTCGCCGACGACCCGCGTGAAGTTGGCGCCGTAGAAGCCCGGGCGGCCCCGCTCGTGCGCGTAGATGAGCGCCGCATCGAAGCCGCCGACCAGCGTGTTATAGCGCACGGCGGCCGTCTCCCGTAGGTCCGGGCGGTGTGTGTCGAGCAAGCCGCCCGTGGCCCAGGCGGCCGTGAGGGCGTGCCGGCCGTGGACGTATTCGGCCATCGCCAGCTCGCGGCCCTCATTGAGATTGAGGCGGTCAGTGGGGTCGGTCGGACGCCGCGGCGGGTCGAGCACGCCCGAGGGTGTGAAGGCGTACCCTGTTCCCCATTTGAGGATCCTCTTGCCGAGGGTGACGTCGAGGTCGCCCAGCGTGATGCCGGCCCAGGCCTCCTTCACCCTGAGCTGGCTGTGCGTCTGGCCATACGTGGAAGTGATCCCGGCCAGACTCACCGAGGCGCGCCAGCGGTCCGCACGGCGCCAGGCGAATGACGGTTGCACGATGAGCAGGTTGCCCCACCGCGGCATCGGAGCGCGCAGCCCCGTGGCCAGCGATCCCTCCTCGCCGATTGAAAGCGAGGTTCGCGTCTCGTTCGGCGGGGCCGCCTGCGCGGTCTCGTCAGAGACCCCGGCCGCCTGAGTCTGACCCCAGACCACTGGCAGCGAAAGCGCCAGCAGGAGCGAACACGCAACCGTCGGCACGATGGCTGACGCTGCTGGCTGTCCATCTGCAAATGCCAAACGACGGCCCAGCCCGCGCCACGTCGAGTACAGTTCGCTTTGGGCCCGTGGCGCCATTTACGTCCCCTAGAACCGCTCCGTGCGGCCCTGGTGGAAGAGCCGGTCGGGCAGGGCGCGCGGGGTGATTTCCAGGTATTCGATGACCGAGCGGGAGTTCTTGCGCACCTGGTCGTAGATGGTCATGCGCCGCAGCATGAGGTGGCCGCTGACTTCGCCATAGCGGTCGTAGGTGGCCGTTTTGAACTGCCGGCCGGAAGCGACGAAGAAATCCGCCTTCACCGGCCGGCCCGTGTCCGCGCGCAGCCACAGGTGCACCTTGCGGTAGGTGGCCGCCTTACGCTTGGCCGTGAGTTCGAGCACGTGGCAGGCGACGGCGTTCAGGGTCTCCAGCCGCAGGTAGACCGGGTCGTAGTCGGCGGCGTAGTTCGTGCGCGCGACGTCGCCGTTGGAGGCGTTGCCCGTGAGCCGCTCGATCGGCGTGATGCGGATCGGCCGGCTAGTGTCGGGCAGGTAGATCCACATGTCGTCGCCGAGCATGAGCAGGTGGCGGCCCTTTTCGCGCGGGCTGAGGAATTCCACGTAGCTCCTCTCGGGTCCCTTCTGATACACCTGGAACACGTGTTCCTCGTCCTGCTGGCCTTCCTCGTAGTTCGAGATCCGCACACGGACGACGAACGAGTTCCAGCCGTTGCGCACCGCGTCGAACTGCTGGAGCAGTGCAGCGGGGTTGGGCGCGGCGGCCTGCGCCGCCGCTAACAGGCAGAGCCCCAGTGCGACTCGAGTCATGGCCGTCCTCCTAAACGTGCGCCAAGGCTTCAACGATCTTGATGCGCGACGCGCGAATGGCGGGCATCACGGAGGCCACGGCCAGGGTCGCGATCACCAGGAATGAAACGACGATCATCAGTTCCGGCACGTGCTGAATGTGCAGCGGAAAGCCGCGCACGTTGCCGGGTGGCGGTGGCATCTCGATTCCGGCGTGATTGAGCAGCGCGGCGACGCCGTTGCCGAGCAGCACGCCCAGGCCGGCGCCCAGCGCCCCGGTGATCACTCCTTCAAGCACGAACAGCGAGAGCACCCAGCGCCGCGGCGTGCCCATCGCCAGCATGGCGCCGATCTCCCGCATCCGTTCGAACATGGCCATCATGAGCGTGTTCGCGCTCGACATCACGACCATGAAGAACACGATCAGGGCCATGAAGCCCAGGATGCCGCCGAACATCATGGTCATCTGCTTGTACATGGGCGAGAGCTCCATCCAGTCTCTGACGGCGAGCGGCCGCCCACGCCCCGCCAGGCGGGCGGCGAGCAGCGCCTTGGCCGCGGCGGTGTTGTCGGTGTTGTCCAGGCCGACGACGAGCTTGGTGACGCGCTCGGTCTGAAGCAGATGTTGCGCGCTGGGCAGCGTGAGCTGGAGGATGCGGTCGTCGAATTCCTTGATGCCCGTGGCGATGAGGCCGGCGACCTCGACGTCGATGCCGTTGAGCGCGCCGTCAGCGGTCACGGCCAGCAGGGTGAGCCCGCCGCCGGGTTGGACGTTCATCGAGCGGGCCAGGCCGGCGCCGACCAGGGCCTCGTGCGCCGCCGGATCCGGCCCGAAATCGTGGCCTGCCACGATGTTCGGCGCGAAGCCCATCTTCTTCTCGGCCGCGGGGAGGAGGGCGGTGGCCATGTAGGCGCCCGACTTCCTGCCGTTCGAAACCAGGCCGAAAAACTCGATGCGCGGGGCCACGCCTCGCACGTGGGGCGTGGCTTCGGCCGTGCGTTCGATGTCGCGGTAATCTTCCAGGCCCAGCTCGAGCGGGCGCGTCTCGTCGCGCTGGAAGAACTGGGCGTCATAGATCTGGAGGTGGCCCACGCCGTTGCGGATCGTGACCTCGCGGAAGCCCCAGAAGATGTAAAAGAAGAACCCGCCGGCGACCAGCAATGCGGCGACTCCGCCGGAGACCACCAGCAGGGTCATCAGGGTGCGGCGGCGGTTACGGAAGATGTTCCTACAGGCGAGCGAAATCAGCGTTCGCATGCTGCACCTCCGGAGTGGAATCGGCGGCGACGCGGCCGTCGCAGAGCTGAACGACGCGCGAGGCCTGGCCGAGCAGGCGCGGGTCGTGGGTGGCGAAGAGGAACGTTAGCCCGAGCGAGCGGTTGAGGCTGCGCATCAGGCCGATGAGTTGCATGGCGTTGTGCGTGTCGAGACTGGCGGTCGGCTCGTCGGCAAGCACCAGGGCCGGCCGGTGGACGATGGCGCGCGCCACCGCCACCCTCTGCCGCTCGCCGCCGGAAAGCAGATCGGGGCGCTGCCGGGCGCGCGCGGCGAGGCCGACGCTTTCCAGCGCCTCCATGGCGCGGCGGCGCCGCTCGCCCCCAGGGACGCCGGCCAGCAGCAGCGGGTATTCGACGTTCTCCCGCGCGGTGAAGACCGGGATGAGGTTGAAGGTCTGGAACACAAAGCCGATCTTCTGCCGGCGCAGGCCGGAAAGCTTGGACGGCCGCAGCCGCCCGACGTCGGCGCCAGCGATCCGGATGGTTCCGCTGGTGGGCAGGTCGATGCAGCCGATGAGGTTCAGCAGCGTGGACTTGCCGCTCCCGCTCGGACCCGCGATGGCCAGGAACTCGCCGGCGCCGATGCCGAGCGAGACGCTGTCCACGGCGGTGATGGACTGGTGGTCCATGGGGAAGCGGCGGGTGACGTTCTCGAGTTGGACCAGGTTTTCCATTCAGGCTCCTTCGACTGCAACCTTACGGCACAAGCGCGGCGGAAGCCCGTGGAAACGGACGAAGGGCGGGACTATCGGATGAAGGGCCGAGAGCGGCCGACGGGCCGCTGGGCCTATTCGGGCTTGGGCGGCTGGCCGGACTTCTTGGAAAGCTCTTCCAGGCGGGCCGAGAGCTCTTCGATCTTGGCTTTGAGCTGCTCGATTCCCTGCCGTCGCGAAAGGCCCATCTGGCGCACGCGGGCGGGGATCTTCTCATCGATCGCGGCCTCGGCCGAAGCGGCTGCGCGGGATCAGAGGGGGGTCGTCTCCGAAGTGCCAATCCGCGCCTGGAAGGGCAGGTACGCGGCGCCGAACAGGCCCGCTTCGTTGCCGAGGAGCGCCTTGTCGATCCGGGTGACGCTGTTGCGGAACGTCAGGGACCGGCGTCTGATCTCGGCCAGCATGGGCGGCGTGAACAGGTCCCAGGCGCCCAGCATGCCGCCGCTCAACAAGTACAGCGGGAAATTGAAGATGTTCACCAGGGAGGCCAGGGCGATGCCGAGCGCCGTACCCATGCGCTCGAAGCAGGCCTGGGCCTTGAGATTGCCGGCCAGGGCCAGCTCGCAGACCTCCTTGGAGGTGAGGCTCTCGCCCAAGCCCATCATGCGCGCAAAGGCGCTGACGGCCGTCGCGGAGGCGTGCTTCTCCAGGCAGCCGACGTTGCCGCAGGCGCATGGATTCCCTTCCGGCACGACGGTGATGTGGCCCAGCTCGCCGGCCATGCCCAGGAACCCGTGCAGCACTTTGCCGCCGCAAATGATGCCGCCGCCGATGCCCGTGCCGAGCGTCAGCAGGACCAGGTCATCGACGTCCCGGCCCGCCCCCATCCACTTCTCGCCGAGCGCGGCGGCGTTGGCATCGTTTTCCAGCAGCACGGGAGTCTGGAGCAGCCGCTCGATGGCGTCGCGGGCGGCGAAGTTCTCGAAGCCCGGCAGGTTCGGCGAAACGGTGACGATGCCCTTCTCCATGAGGATGAAGCCCGGGATGCCGATGCCGATGCCGGCCAGTTGGCCGGCCCCGATGGAGGCGCGCAGCTTCCGAATCGAGGCGGCCATGTCGGAGATGACCGCGTCGCGCCCGGCCGAGAGCTTCGTGGTTCCCTCCACCTTGTCCAGAATCTTCCCGGCCTGATCGATGGCCGCGGCACGGAGGTTCGTGCCTCCCAGATCGACTCCGATCGAGTATTCCGCCATGAGCACGCATGATAGCAGATCCGTCCATGGCGGCAGGCGAACGCGGACGCCGCCGGGCGCCTGCCTGAATCCTCATCGAGCGCCGCGCCCGTTCCTCCGCGTTGCTCTTGCAATCCCACCCGTTCGGGACTAGGATTTGTCATGGAGGCCGTAAGCAGATGAGAACGTCCCTTATAGCGCGTCTCCTGGTTGGCATCCCTTTGGCCGCGGTGGTCCTGCTCGCGCAGGCCAACGTTCCGCAGATCAAATCGGTTGAACCGGCCACGGCGAAGGTCGGAGACGTGCTGACGGCTACGGGCGAGAACCTTGACAGGGCCAACGTGGCTGAAGCGTATCTCACCGACGGCACGAACGACTTCAAAGTCGCCATTACCGAGCAGGAGGCCGGCTCGCTCAAGGTTAAGGTGACGGCCAATGTCAAACCCGGGCGGCTGGCGCTCATGGTTCTCACCAGGGGCAGGGAGCCGAAGCTGATCGAGCAGCCGGTGAAGGTCACCATCGAGGAATAGGTTCCGCCGCCTGCGTTGTCAGGCCTCGGAAGCCGCTGCCTGACCGCAGCCGAGGGGCTTTCCGTGGGAAGCGTGTTGAGCGGCGCGACCTGCGTTCGGTTCTCCAGCTCTTCCTACCGTGGCGACAGTCTTGCCAGCGCCCATTCGGCATGCGGGCCGACGAGCGGATCGGGATGCGAGGCGAGCCGCTCGAGCGCCGGACGAAACCTCTCTAACCCGCTGTTTCCCATGGCGACGGCGACGTTGCGCAGGAAGCCCGCGTAGCCGGAGCGCAGCACCGGCGTGCCACGGAACATGGCGTTGAATTCCTGTTCGGTCAGGGCGGCGAGCTGCTCTAGCGGCGGCGCGAAGACCCTCGCTGCGAAGGCTGGTTCCAGCGTCGCCGGCGCTTCGCCATTCCAGGGGCAGACCTCCTGGCAGATGTCGCAGCCGAACACGTGCCGGCCGATGCCGGCGCGCTGCTGCGGCGGCGTCTCATTGCGCAACTCGATGGTGAGGTAGGAGATGCAGCGGCGCGCGTCGAGGGCCCAGGCCGGCTCGGCCCGGCCGGTGGGTACGATGGCCTGGGTCGGGCAGGCTTCGATGCAGCGCATGCACGTGCCGCAACGATCCGGGGGCTGGCGATCAGGCTCCAGCTCGAGCGAAAGCAGCAACTCGCCGAGGAAGAACCAGGATCCCGCGCCCTCCCGGATGAGGCAGGTGTTCCTGCCGATCCAGCCGAGGCCGGCGCGGCGGGCATAGGCGCGCTCGAGTAGCGGGGCTGTGTCCACGCAGATCTTCCACTGGAAGGGCCCGCCGATGGTGGACTGGAGCCGCTGGACCACCCGCCTGAGCCCGCGGCGGATCAGCCCGTGGTAGTTCTGGCCCCAGGCGTAGCGCGAGATCCAGGCGCGCTCGGGGGCGTCGAACTGGGTGGAGTAGGGCTCGGGGCCGTGGTAGAGCTTGCCGACGCACAGGATGGACCGTGCCGAGGGCAGGAGCGCGCGGGGGTCGGCGCGCAGGCTGGCGCGGTGGTCGGTGAGGTAGCACATGTCGCCCGCCATGCCGCGGCGCACCCATTCGGCGTACCACGCGGCCTCGGGCAGGCGCTCGGCGGCGGCGATGCCGGCCAGCTCGAAGCCGCAATCCAGGGCCAGGCGCTTGAGTTCTTCGGAACGCACCTTATCCCCCATTTTCGCCCCGCGCGGCCCCTTCCGGCGGAAGGCTCGGCGCTCCGTTGGGGCCGCCAAAATCCCCGTACAACCATGAAACCAGGCAGTTTGACCGGCTTTGGATGTGCCCGGGCGGCGCCAGCCTATATAATTCAGCAATCGGCTCTCATACAGGAGGACTGTCATCTTGAGTACCGCGACACTCTCGCCCCCTGCCGCAAAAGGCTTTCAGGTAATTCAACCGGAAAGTACGCTGGGCGGCTCGCAGATCGAGCCGGTCCAACAGGGCCTGCCGAAGATGACCCAGTCGCTTTGCCCGGAGTGTATCCGGGTGATTGACGCCCGGGTGTTCGAAGAGGACGGTCGGGTCATCATGGAGAAGACCTGCCCGCAGCACGGCTACTTTCGCGACGTGGTCTTCTCCGACGTCCGGTTGTACTTGCGGATGGAGAGCTTGCACTTCGGCGACAACCGCGGCGTTAGCAATCCGGCCATCCCGAATGCGACGCGCTGCCCGGACCAGTGCGGCCTGTGCTCGATGCACGCCAGCCACACCGTCCTGAGCAACGTAGACCTGACGAACCGTTGCAATCTCACCTGCCCGGTGTGCTTCGCCAATGCCAACGCGGCGGGGTACCTGTATGAGCCCAGCCTGGGGCAGGTGCGGCGGATGCTCAGCGCGCTCCGGGATGAGGCGCCGGTGGCCAACCGCGTCGTTCAGTTCTCCGGCGGCGAGCCGACCATCCACCCGCAGTTCCTCGAGATTCTGCGGATGGCCCGGGAGATGGGTTTCAGCCACCTGCAGGCGGCCACGAACGGGATCCTGTTCACGGACCTGGAGTTCGCCCAGGCGGCCAAGGAGGCGGGCCTGCATACGCTGTATCTCCAGTTCGACGGCGTCACGGACGATGTTTACCGCAAGACGCGCGGCGAGCCGCTGCTGGAGAGGAAGCTGGCCTGCATCGAGAACGTGCGCAAGGCGGGTATGAAGATTTGCTTCGTGCCGACCATCGTCAAAGGCCTCAACGACCACCAGATCGGCGACATCGTGCGGCTGGCGCTGGAGTATATCGACGTGGTCAGCGCCATCAGCTTCCAGCCGGTGAGCTTCACCGGGCGGATCTCGCGGCACGAGCTGGAGGCCAAGCGGTTCACGATGGCCGACGTGGCGCGGTGTGTGCACGAGCAGACCGGTATCTGCGATGCGTACGAGGACTGGTTCCCGCTGTCCTCGGTGGCGCCGTTCTCCCGCTTCGTCGGAGCGCTGCGCGGCGAGCAGATCCCGACGCTCACCTCGCACCCGCACTGCTCGATCGGCACCTACCTGTTCGTGGACAAGAACCGGCGCGCCACGCCGGTCACGCGGTTCATGGACATCGGCGGGTTCATGCGGGACCTGGACACGCTGGCGCGCAAGACCGGGCCGCAGAGCTTCAAGTTCTGGTCGAAGATCCAGAGCTGGAACTCGCTGCGCAAGCACTTCAACGAGGACCGCGCGCCGGAGGGGCTGACGTTCAACAAGTTCGTGGGGACGCTCCAGGGTTTCACGGATAAAGAGTACGGGCGCGGTGACAATGAGAAGCAGGGCTACACGTACAGGACGCTGATGGTGGCCGGCATGCACTTCATGGACGTCTACAACTACGACGTCGAGCGGGTGAAGCGGTGCGTGATCCACTACGCCGCGCCGAACGGCCTCATCTACCCCTTCTGCGCCTACAACGCCGGGCCGACCTACCGCGACAAGATCGAGCGCAAGTACTCCATGCCCTTTGAGAAGCAACTGGAGGGGCTGGGGCTGAACGGCCGCTGCGGCGCCGCGCGCCGAGCGGAGCCCGATCTCGTCGCCGTGGGCTGAAGCAGAAGCTCAACCGGGTTGTGCAGCCGCCGGGCTTGCAGGCCCGGCGGCTTTGTTTATGGGACGCGCCCGCCCTACTCCTTTCCCGGCGCGCCGTGACCACTACCAACCTGTGGAAGAAGATCTCGGGGCTACTGCCGTCGTGTGAACCCGGTCAGCCCGTGACTCTTTCGGCCCGAACGACAAACCTGTTGGGGGCCGAACCCACGAAGTCGAACGGATAGCAGGTGACCAGGGTCAGGACCTCGTTTGCGCTGGGATCCAATACCGCGACGTCATATGCACTTACGACTCTGGCGGACACGACGCGGTAGCGGTACTCGCCCTGCAGCGTGGTGAGCGTAATGACGTCGTTCCGGTGGATATTTCGCAACGGCCGGAAGAACGTATCGCGGTGCCCGGCGAGGGCGACGTTGCCGGGCTGTCCCGGCAGCCCCGTGCCGGGAATGTGGCCGACCGCGCGGCGGAGAGTGGGATTGTCGATGCCTTCGGCAACGACCGCGGAGATGCCGAGGCGCGGGATTTCAATGCGGCCGATCAGACCGCCCGGCGCGATGGCCGGCAAGCCCTGGGGCGATAGGGGGGACCCGGTTTGCGATGTGCCGCCGCTCGCCGCGAGCCGGTCCCGCAGCAGGCGTTCGAAATCGCGGCTCGCCCGTTTCTGGAAAACCCAGGCGTCCACCAGGACGAAGCCGCAATAACCCAGCGCCAGGACGGCGCAGGCCACGAGCGCGCGCTGGGCCCACCACAGCATCCACCTCAGCGATTTCTTCTTAACCACAAGCCTCACCGAGCGCCCTCGCCCTTGCCCGGGCGTGCTTCGGCGCCGGCTATGTAGCCGGTGCGCGTGCGCACGAGGAGTTTGCCGTGGCCCGCCGCCTGGGCCACTACTCGAATGGTCCGATGGGCGCCATCCCGCGCCGCGTTGGTGGGAACATATCCGATGATGTATTGATGGCGGATGTCCCGGGCGATGCGCTTGCAGATGGTCACCACTTCGCTGAGCTGGTCGGGAAGAAAGGCTTCGCCGCCCGTTGCCTGTGCCAGGCGCTTGAGCACAGCCGGGTTCCGGTCTGGATCTTGTTCGTCGAATAAACCAACGGTGTAGATGACGACGCTGGATTGCTCGGCCAGTTTCATGACCTGGTCAAGGCTGCGGGCGCTCGCGTTGTCGCCGCCGTCGCTGACGACGATCAGCACTTTCTTGTCCCGGCTGCTTGCCTGCAATTCCTCTAGCGCCTTGGCGATCGCGTCGTAGAGAGCCGTCTTGCCTCCGGTAGGCGCGGTCGTGATCGCGTTTTCGAGTTCGGCCGTGCTATCGGTGAATCGGATCCGGCCGGGCAGGCCCAGCGACACGATCTCGTTGAAGTTGACGACGAACATTTCGTCTTGCCGATTGCTGGACCGCACGAAGGTCCGGGCCGCGGCGGCCACCTCCTCAAGTTTCGGACGCATGGTTGTGCTGTGGTCGACAACCAGTCCCACGGTGACTGGAACGTCTTCGTTCCTGAATAGCCGGATGTGTTGCGGTACGCCGTCCTCATAAACCTCAAAATCCTGCTGGCCCAGATTCGAGACAAAGCCGCCTTGCCGGTCGGACACCGCGGCGTGCAACACCACCAGGGCAACGTCCACCGAGATTCGGAAAGACCCCGAGTCGCTATCCTGTCTTGCCGGCGGGGCCTTCTGTCCGGCGGAGCCCGCCAGTACAGCCAGGAGAAGGACCGGGAGAGCGATCACTTTCGCCACGCCGCGCCCTCCCGCCCGCGGCAGCCCCCTCCTCATCGCTGCTCTCTTTCTGACTTCGCCATGTTCAGGCCGTGACAATCCAGCCCAGCACCGCGAACTGCACCAGCCTGTACTAGCTTCTCATCTTTCCGGCGACCAGCATGCCGATTCCGCCCAAGATCAGAACCGCGCTCACAAGGGGGGGCGCCTTTTCCTCGTGCCGGGTTTCAACGCCGACGGACACGCCGCCGGCCCTGAAGCCTTCCCGCTCGTTGCGGGGGATCGGCACCACCAGCGAAACGACGCCCAGAATCAGCACCAACATTCCAATCCAAAACAGAGCTTTCATGCGCTCTCCTCCCGGGTTGGCCGGAACTCCCCTAGCGAATCTCCCGGCCAAATTGCCTCGGAGGCGACACCACCACCGGCCGCGGGCGCGCCAGAAAATAGGCGCGCCGCTTGTGGACCAGACTCGTCACATCTAGAGAACGCGCTTTTGCACCAGCCTGAGGGCCCAGGCTCCGCCCGAGGCCAGCAGTCCGAGTAGCGCGATCAGCGGTAACGGACTCGCCGTTTGCGGGAGCTTCGGCGCAGCCGGTGCCGGTGCCGGTGCCGGCGCGACGTCCGGCTTGAGCTCCGCGGCGGGCGGTGGGGTGACCACCGTAGCGACTTCCACCTCTTCTCCCGTAGGCTTAACCGCGACGATGGGCGCCTGCCTCAGCTGTTCCACTACCTGCGGTTCCTCCGGTTTTGCGACCTCCAGCGGCACCTCAGCCGCCAGAACGGCCACGTTCTGGTGAGCGTCGCCGATAATGGCGCCGTCAGTAACGGCCGGGTGTTTTACGACGTGACGCAGGAAAAGGAAGAGGGTTTGCCGGACGGCTT
>JBEKLW010000109.1:0-7269 GCA_050008815.1 Bryobacteraceae bacterium | reverse complement strand
CGACCGCATCGTCAACACCGATGTGGAGCCGCGCGGCGACGCCTCCAACATTTACACGATAGAAAAGTTCGGCGACATCGAACTTTACGTCGAGTTCATGATCGCGGCCCACTCCAACTCCGGAGTCTATCTACACGGGCTCTACGAAACCCAAGTCTGGGATAGCTGGGGGTTCGTGCCCCGGCTGCTAACGGATCAATGCGGTGCTATGTACCACTACAGCGGCGGTCCCATCAACGGCGTGGACGGTGGCATCGGGCCCAAGGCGCGCGCGGATCGGCCCCCGGGGCAGTGGCAGTCGTTCCACTTCTGGTTCCAGGCCCCGCGGTTCGACGCATCGGGCAAGAAAACCACCAACGCCAAGTTTATCCGCGTTCTACACAACGGCCAGGTGATTCACGAGAACGTGGAGCGGCTGGGCCCGACGGTCGCTGCGATGAAGATTCCGGAAGCCCCCATGAATCCGCTCATGCTTCAGGGCGATCACGGGGCGGTGGCGTTCCGCAACATTTACGTCCGCCCGCTCGAACCGTTGTCTACTCCCGCGGCTCCCGACCTTCAGCCGACCTGCCAGGCACCGATGTCCGGACGTGGCGGGCGGGGCGGGCCGCCGCCAGCACCGCCGAACCGGTAACCCCGCCTCACGGCAGCCGACTGCCGGAAGCGCGCCCTGTTGCAGGAAGTGCATAACTACAAAGGACCTCACCCATGATCAAGACATCAGGTCATTGGATCTCACTGCAGGCAGCGGGGCTCTGCGCTCTGCTGGCGTGCGTCGCCTCGCTTGCCTTTGCTCAGAGCAAGCCCATCCCACAACTCGTCAAGATGGGCGACAAGTTTACCTTGCTGGTGGACGGCAAGCCGTTCATCATGCTCGGAGGACAGGTCGGCAACTTCAGCGCGTACCCGGACCGCATGGAGCGCGCCCAGCCTGCCTTCCGGGCGATGAACCTCAACACCGTGGAGTATCCGGTCTACTGGAACGTCATCGAGACCGAGGAAGGCAAGTTCGATTTCTCCGGCTTCGACCAGATCCTCCGCGGCATCCGCGCGCAGGATCTGCGCGCCGTCATCCTCTGGTTCGGCACCTGGAAGAATGGCGCCATGGACTGGAGCCCCAACTGGGTCAAGGCCGATCCCCAACGTTTCCCCCGGGTGCTGGACCGCGGCGGAAGGCCGATCCGCGTGCTCTCGCCGCATTCCAAGACCAACCTCGAAGCCGACAAGAAAGCCTATGTCGCCATGATGAAGCACCTGCGCGAGATCGACGAAGCCGAGCGCACCGTCATCATGGTGCAGGTGGAGAACGAGCCGGGCCTGCTGGGCAGCCCCCGCGACTATTCACCCGAATCGAACAAGCTGTTCAGCGGTCCCGCGCCGCAGAAGCTCGTGACGGCGCTGAAGAAGAAGCCCGGCACCTGGAAAGAAGCCTTCGGGCGCGAAGCCGAAGAGGCCTTCACCGCCTACGCGCTCTCAGGATATATCAACGAAGTCGCGCGCGCGGGGAAAGAGGTGTATCCGCTGCCAACGTATGTCAATGTGTGGAACGGCGGTTACGGGACCAACGACAACTGGGAGCGCTTCGACCGTCCCGGCGAGTCGTACCCAAGCGGCGGGGCCGTCTCGCACATGCTGGACCTGTGGAAGGCAAATGCTCCAGCCATCGACATGATCGCCTCCGACATTTACCATCAGTCGCCCATCACGTATCTCAAGATCCTGAACAACTACAGGCGTCCGGATAACCCGCTGTTGATCGTGGAGACTGGTAGCGGCATCGCCGCCCGGGCGTCCTATTATGCGATAGCAGATTTCTCGGCCATCGGCTTCGGGCCCTTTGGCGTTGATGGCGGCGCGGAATTGCGGCCGGACATGGCTGCGGTGGCTGCGGACTTCCGCCTTTTCAAGACGGCGATTCCCGTGATCGCCGAGGCACAGGGCACACCGCGCCTGAAGGCGGCGGTCGAAGAGACCGGGATCGGCGCGCGCAACCTGATCTTCAGCAACTATGACCTGCTCGTGCGCTTCCATCCGCCGGGGAGAATGCCGGCCGGAACGATTGCCCAGCCCGCCGCGACGGGGCCCGCCGAGCCGTCGGCCAGGGTGATGGTGACCGAGCTCGGTCCGGACGAGTTCCTCGTGATGGGCTTCGAGTCATCCGTCGAATGGCGCCCGGTGCAAGGCTCTGACTACACCGCCGCCCAATTCCTCCAAGTGGAAGAGGGCTATTACGAGAACGGGGTCTGGAAGCGGACGAACCTTGGCAGCACGTCGCAGGGTGACTACGCAGGTCCCACGGTAAAGCTGCCCGCGCAGGGTGCCCTGATGCGGGTCAAACTGATGAGATATTGAACCGAGTTGAGAAAGGAGACCGCTCAGATGGATTCCAATGAGTCAAGCAAAAGGGTGCTGTCCCGGCGCAGCGCGCTCGCCGCCTGCCTTGCGCCCCTGGTGGTCCCACGTCATGTCCTGGGAGGCGCTGGTTATCGGGCTCCCAGTGACAAGCTCGCGATCGCCTGCGTAGGCGTCGGCGGCATGGGGAAAAACTACCTGAACGGCTGCAAGGACGAAGAGATCGTGGCCCTGTGCGATCTCGATCACGAGTTCTCCGCGCCGGTCTTTAAGACGTATCCGCGGGCCAGGGTCTATAAGGACTTCCGGGAGATGTTCGACAAGGAGCAGAAGAACTTCGACGCGCTCATTGTCGCCACGCCGGATCACTGGCATTCCCACTTGGTGCTGGCTGGTCTGAAGATGGATAAGCATATCTACTGCGCCAAGCCGATCACCCACACCATCGCCGAAGCCCGCCGGGTCAAGGAGGCGTGCCTTGCCTCCAAGCGCACGACCAAGGCGAGCATCCAGGATTCGCGCACCAGCTATGCCCGGGCCACGACGGAACTGTTGCTCACCGGAGCGATCGGCCCGATCCACGAAGTGCACTTCTGGACCGGCACTTACAGCCCCAGCGGGCTGGCAAGACCCGAGGCCCAGACGCCGCCCGAAGGGATGAATTGGGACCAGTGGTGCGGCCCCTCCCCGTATCGTCCGTACCACAAGACCTACCATTACGGGAACTGGCGGCCATGGTGGGACTTCGGCACGGGCACGGTGGGCGACTTCGGTTGCCACACGCTCCAGATGTACCATGACGAGCTCGAGATGGGACAGCCGGACTGGGTGGTCGGTGTTGGTTGCCAAGCCTTCTCCCTGGAAGGGCGCGTGGACAACCGCGAATGCATGAGCATCGCCAACACGGTGCAATGGCGTATCCCCGCCCGCGGCAACCGTCCGCCCATGATGGTGTATTTCTATGATGGCGGCCTTACGCCGCCCCGGCCGGAAAGCATGCCTCCCGATGTCCCCATGCCTGGCAACGGATGCATGTTCGTCGGCGAAAAGGGTGTGCAGATCTCGGCATTTTACGGCGGGAACCCCTGGCTGCCATTCGGCGCCCAGCCGCGGCCGGGCATCACGGTGCGAGGTCTCCCCGGAGGATGGCTCCTCCCCGAGGATCGCTTCAAGGACTTCCAGCAACCGGTGCCCACTTTGGCGCGCTGCGAAAAGCCGGATCACTACACGGAATGGGTTCGCATGTGCAAGGCCGGCAAGAAGTCGATTACGCCGATCGAATTCGCCTGCGGGCTGACCGAGTTTGCGTTGCTGGGGACACTCGCGGAGCGTAGGTATGGGACGCCCGTGACGCCGCCCGCCGGCGCAGTGGGGGGTGGCGGCGGAGCGGGAGCCGCCCGCGGCCGGCGAGAGGCGAAGGTCCTCGCTTGGGACTCGAAGGCCATGAAGTTCACCAACGACGACGCGGCCAACACCCTGGTGGATACGCCTTACCGCAAGGAGTGGGACTACAAAGTCTAGTTTCCCGGATGGGGGGCAGGTTTCCGGCCTGCCCCGCAGAAAAGCACTCCCGAGCTCCGGACCCTCTGCTTATCAAGAACAAAAGGCTTCGTGTTTGTTTACTACTTACGATTGCCGCGACCGCCTTTGGGCAGACTAAGGCGACGGGAGGGCTCGGGCGCGCTGGTCCGGGATGTACGCCAGGAACGAGCCGGTCCAACCGATGTAGATCGCCGCAATGAGAGGCGCGGCCATCCACACGGAACGCCCGAGGTTGCGCTCCGGAGCCGGCCCCGTCACTACTCGAAGCGATACGCCGCGTACGTGCGCGGCATTTGCAAGACTTCGAAGACGGTCGTGTTGCCGTCCACGTAGCCGCGCAACTGGGCCCCGCTCCGCAGGTCGTACAGTTTGGCGGATGCCTGCCTGACGATAATCTTGTAGCGCACCGGGCCGGGCTGATAGGACCGGGTGACGAACGTGTTGTTGTCGTACGTGAACAGGCAGATCTTGCTGGGGCTGTCCAGGTATAGCGGGATCTCCCGCATCAGGTGCCGGCGGATTTGGGAAAGGACTTCCGGTGGAAGCTGATAGAGATCGCTTTGGTTCTCCGGTATCGTCAGGATGTACAGCCTGCCCTTGTCCAGGCCCCTCGCGCGCAACAGAACCGGGTAGCGGCTGTCGTCTTTGTAGATCGCCTGAATGATCTCTTCGCTATCCACCAGCCCGTAGGCAAGCTGCGGAAGGACGATGTCGCTCTGGGAGTAGTAGTAGTTGGCCGGCTCCTCATCATAGTCCCGCCGAAACGTGAACCTGTTCGCGATCACGGTGCGGCCGGTGTACTCCACCTCCATAAGCTTTTCGATGCCTTTGCCTTCCAGCGTCTTGAGCAGTCCGGTGGTGATCACGATGGTCTTGTTGGCGTTCAGATGCTTCCAGATTTTGTCCACGATCTGAGGGTCGTACTTCGCATGTTCAGTGAGCAGGATCGTGTCGCGGTCCTCCGGAAATTCCGGGTAGAGATCCATGGGGATACCGATCATCCCCATGTAGTTGTGAAGGTACATCTCGCCGGAAGAATGATAGGGTTTGTAACTGGCTACGCCGTACGGATTGCCCAGTTTGCCGAGGAACGAATCCAGCTTTTCGTAGGCATCGCCGGCCACGGGCGCGAGGATGCTCGTGACTTTGGCAGACCCGTCGGGCTGCCGGAGGGATTCAAGCAGCTCTCCCCAGGACCAGATGGTGATCTCTTTCGGTTTGGCAAATAGCGTGTCCTCAAGCTGCTCCGCAAAGCGGTTGAGCGTCTGGCGCTGCCCGGGGTCGACCCAGCCGCCGCCGAACTTGCCCGGCTTGATGTGCTCGAAGTACCGCATCAGTCCATAGCTCTGATAGGGCTGGAGATGCTGCACCGTGTTCTCCGCGTCCCTGGTCTCAGTGCCGGCGTAGATCATGTCGAAGACCTTTGGCTGTGCCTCCAGGTTGTATCCGGAAAACTGGTATTGCTCGTACCAGTTTGGCGGTTTGAAGATGAGATTGATCCTGGGGTTGACGCTTTTGGCGTTCTTCACGACCAAGTTTTCGCCGACGTCCTTCATGACTTCCAAGCGGAACTCGGTCCAACTCCTGTTCCCCCTGGCCCGCTGACATAGGTCGCAGCGGCAGTTATACATGAACAGGTCGTCGAAGATGAGTTCGTCGAAGATGGCGGCGGAAAAGGCTACCAGCTTCCGGAAGCGCTCGCGGTGCGCCGGATTGGACCAGCAGAAGGACCGGATCCGGTCGCCCTCCACCCCCAGAACCGCCATGATGCCGCCGGACGTTCGGATGCCCTTACTCTCGAAGAACTGCTTAACCTTGCGGACATCGGCCTCGCTGACCTCCTGGCCCGCGCGATAGGTCTCCAGCCAGACCTTGTTGAACTTGATGGACGCATGCACGACGTCGAAGCTGTCCTGCATGAATTTCGGATCGGCCGCCATGCGCCGCATGTCGTCTACGGGGATGTAGATTGCGCTGTTGAAGTTCTGGTAGTGTTCCGCCGTCTGGGCATAGGCAGCGGGGCCGCCGCAGGCTAACGCGATGCCCACGGCTGCAAATGCGATCGTTCCGAATTGCGATTTCGTGATTCTCATGTTTTCCTCTCTCCCGGAGCCCCGCTCTGCGCCACCGGATTCGAGCGAGTAGAGACCACCTCGATCTCTAATACGTGGCAAGCGAGACGCGCATCACCACAGGCTCCGAGCCAAAGTTGAGGCCCCAGTCCGTCTCGTCGCCATTCCAGATGCGAAGGAACTTGAAGACGCCGTTCTCGTAGGTTCCCTCTTCCACACGCAGGAACTGCCGGTGCTGCCATTTACCGTCAATCAGGGCCGAGGGAGTCTGTCCGGTTCCCTCTACGATATGCTGGGACTTCCGTTGCTGCTCGGTGCCGGCCGGAAAGAAGTCGACGCGGCAAAAGAATCCGGCCACCAGAAACTGGTTCTCTTTGAGCTGGGCAATCAGAACGCGCCCCGTTGGCTCCGGATTCCCCACGGCGCGATTGTTGCGGAACGCTCCATACGACACCACCGCTTCCCAAGGTCCGAACGGCAGGGTCTCGGTGACCTTGCCCTTTTCCTCGGCCGCGGCCTGGAGCTTACCTTCGAAATTGAGGCGGGCGATCTCCCGCTGCATCGGGCCGATCAACCGGTAATTCATTGCCCAGGGAGTCAGGAACTCCTCGCGTGGCCTGGAACCCCCGGCAGCGTCGCCGCGGTCCCTGGTGTAATCCATCCCGAACGCCGAGAATCCTATGGCCTGAAGGGCGAGCGCCGAGAAGAAGAAACGGGCATTGTCGGCGCCACCGGTCTCGGGCACGAAGAGGGGATTGTCGTCGCGATGATAAAGTTCGAGCACCTTCAAATACGCGGCGGGGTCGTTCATGTAAATGTCGGGCGCCAGAATATCCAGCGCCGGCGCCGCGACTTTCCAGATGGCGAGCACATTGTCCGTGGGGCCGCCGCTTTCGTAGCTGCCGGGAGCGCCCGGCTTCAGCGGGTCACGCAAAGCCGCGTTGGCATAGAGCGGCAGCGGATAAACGGCCTTCCCCGCGGCGGCGACTTGCTCCACATATCTCGCTACCGACCAAGCGTGGAAGCACACTTCGGCTTCGGGGCCAAAGGCTTCCTGCCAGTTCGGGGATGGCGAAGCGGCCTTCACCTGCATGGCGTCGAGGACCTCGGGCGGCACCGGCGCTTCGAAGAGTTTCTGCGCGGCCGGGGAGTAATCGCGCACGCTGCCCCAGGTGCCGGGTTCGTTCTCCACCTGAACCATGATTACGGTGCGCTGGGGGTCGGCTGCTTTGAGGTGCCGCAGGAAAGCGCTGAACGCACTCTTGTCCGCCTCCAGCGACGCCGTGGCGTAAGGTGAAGGCGA
>JBEKLW010000108.1:0-7304 GCA_050008815.1 Bryobacteraceae bacterium | reverse complement strand
TACTCCCAGGCGTACCGGGTCAGCTCTCCGCCGCGGGAGTGATAGCGGGTGAAGTCCGGCGGGACGGCCAGGACTTTTCGGCGCTCCCCGAGCGCGCGCAGGGCCGCAAAGAGCGCCTGCTTGAGGTCGGCAGACGACAGCTCCGCCGTCTCGGATCCGACGCTATAGAACAGGCTCATTTGTGCTCCCCAGATTTGCGGAAGAACGTCTCTTCCCAGCGTCCGCCGGATTCCTGCCCCTCAATCCCATTGTAGGCCGCATGCGCTATGAGCGGGCCTGCGCGATCAGTCGCCGGTGCTCCTTGAGCATGCACCGGTCCATCACCACTTCCAGGCCGGCCGCGCGCGCCTTTGCGGCGGCCTGCTCGTGAACGATGCCTTCTTGCATCCAGACCGCGCGCGCGCCCACCCGGATGGCCGCATCGACGATCTGAGGCACGTGCTCCGGCTGCCGGAAGATGTCCACAATGTCGATCTTCTCGGGAACCGAATCCAGGTCCGGGTAGGCCTTCTCGCCCAGCACCTCGGTTTCATTCGGGTTCACCGGAATGATGCGGTAGCCGGCGCGTTGCAGGTACTCGGACACGCCGTGGCTCGGCCGGGCCCTCCGGCTGGAGAGGCCGACGACGGCGACCGTCCGCGCCGTCCGCAGCAGTTCAGGGATGGTCAACCTTGCCTCCGGTCCGCTCGGCGTCCTCCAGGCGCAGGAGCTTGCCGAATCGCTCGATCTCGTGCGGCGTGAGCTGGCGATAGTGGCCCGGCTTCAGCCCGCCCAGCTCGAGGAAGCCGATCTTGATCCGCTTGAGCTTCTCCACCAAGCGGCCGAAGTGCCGGAACATGTCGCGTATCTGGTGGTGACGGCCCTCGGTCAGCCGCACCTCGTACCACGGGTTCGTGGCGTGCCGCACCAGCCGAAGGGCCGCCGGCGCGGTTCGCCGCCCGTGGAGCGGGACGCCAGCGCGAAACTGCTGCTCCTGGTCCGGGGTCAGCGGGCCGTTGACCTTGACCAGGTACGTCTTGGGAACGTGGCTCGACGCTGAGATGACGCGGCTGGCGAACTCGCCATCGTTGGTCAGCAGCAGTAGACCTTCGCTGGCGTAATCGAGCCGCCCCACGGGGAAGACGCGCCCCTTGACGCCCCGGACGAACTGCATTACCGTCGGCCGGTCCTGCGGGTCCGAGACCGTCGTCACCACTCCCTTGGGCTTGTTCAGCGCCAGGTAGAGGAGCTGCTGCGGCTCGCGGAGCAGCTTGCCGTCCACCTTGATGTGGTCCCGCGCGAGGTCCGCTTTGGTTCCCAGTTCCGTCACCACCCGGCCGTTGACCCGGACGCGCCCCTCGACAATCAAGTCCTCGGCCCGGCGTCGGCTGGCGACTCCGGCGCGAGACAGGATCTTCTGTAGTCGCTCCTCGGCCATCCTCAGCTTTCGGCTTCTTCGCCGGGGGCGGGCTCGAGCGCAGCCGCGGAACGTTCGGGCGCGCCCTCGGCGGCGGCGCCTGCCTCCTGGTCCCCGGCAACCGGCTCTTCGCTGCCGGCGCCCTCCGCTGCCTCGTCGATCAGCGCCAGCCGCCGCAGTTCCTCGAACTCCTTCAGCGTGGGCAGCTCGCTCAGGTCCTTCAGCCCGAACTGGAGCAGAAACTCCTTGCTGGTCTTGTATAGTATCGGTCGCCCGACGACGTTCTTCCGTCCCGCGGTCTGAATCAGCCTACGGTCCAGCAGCGTCTTAAGCACCCCGGCGCCCTGCACGCCGCGGATCTCCATGATCTCCGGTGCCGTGACCGGTTGCTTGTAGGCGATCGTCGACAGCGTTTCCAGCGCCGCCAGCGACAGCTTCAGGGGCGGCTTCAGGATCTTGGCGAAGGCGCGCACGGCGTCGTGGTGCTCCGGCTTGGTCGCCATCCGGTAGCCGCCGGCGATCTCCCGGATCGTCACGCCGCGGGCCGGCGCGTTGTATTCGGCCAGCAGCTCCTCCAGCAGCCGCTTCACCCTCTCCTCGGGCTCCTGGAGCGCCGAGGCGATCTGCGCCGCCGTCGCGGGCTCTTCGGCCACATAGACGATGGCTTCGATGGCGGCCTTCAACTGGGCGTCGCCGGAGGCCGGCCCGACCGCCGCCTCCAGCGCCATCTGCTCCGGCGCTGTCTCCGGTTGTGCTGCTGGAGCGCTCTGCGCTTCTGCGGTGAGTTCTTCCATCGCCGTTACTGGTAGTCCTTTTCGATGTTCGTCACAGCCTCGTCGGAGGCGAACGCCTCGTCAAACCGCTTGTGCGCGCGGACGGCGATCTCCCCGAAAGCGTCCTTCTGCACCAGCACCAGCGCCTGCATCCTCACCATCTCCAGGATGGCCAGAAACAGGCAGATCATCGCGCGCCGGCTGCGCTGGGCCTCGAACAGCTCGGCGGCCGGGATCTTCTCGCCCCGCGGCTTGCTCAGGATGAGCGACCTCAGGTACAGGACCATGTCCGGCACGCTGACGTCCTCGTGATTCACCTGGAACACCGGCCGGCTCTTGGCCCGCTCGAGCACCTGCTCGAAGGTCTTCACGAGATCGAAAAGCGTCACCGCCAGTTCCGGCTCCTCGTCGCCCGAGAGGAACTGCTGGATCTGCGGGTTCGACCAGACGTTCTCCTCGATCAGCCGTTTTTGCTGGAGCATCTCGGCGGCGTTCTTGAAGCGCTCGTGCTCCAGTAGCCGCTCCACCAGCTCCCTGCGCGGGTCCCCCTCCGGCTCGATCTTCTCCAGCTCCGGGTCGCGCGGCAGCAGCATCCGCGACTTGATGTGGATGAGCGTTGCGGCCATGAAGATGAACTCCGAGCTCAGCTCCATGTCCAGCGCCGCGGCGCGCTCCACGTACTCCAGATACTGCGCCGTGATACTGGCGATCGGAATGTCGTAGATGTCGATCTGTTGCTTCCGGATCAGATCGAGGAGCAGGTCCAACGGCCCCTCGTACTGCTCCAGGCGTACGTTCAGCGGGGATGACGACACGTTCTACTCACGATACCATGCCGCCTGGTTTGCTCCGTTCACTGACGGCCATCAGCTAGCCTCACGCCTTCGAGGTCCGTCGACCATCGCCGCGCAGCCGCTCGCCTACGCGCGCACCTCAGTTACGGGATACACCCTCTGACCGAGCCGGGACCGGAAGGGAGCGGTTGCCTCTCGAGCGCCGTCCCGCCTCTGCGGCGTGAGCCGCGCTGCCGCGCGGTTAGCGCCGGCGTGAACCGCATTGCACCACCGCTAGCGCCCGCGGTCGCGGCACTCTCGGCAAGATCGCGCCGTCCTGGCCACGGAGCACCCGCACCTCAATAGTGCGTGTACGGCCTGTCGGGGCTGCCTGCCGCGTCGAGCCGGCTCGGCCTGGGGAGCGCTACCGGTCGATCCTGTCCAATTGTGTTGTCGGACGGGGCCTGTTTCAGGGCGTCGAATTCGTCCTCCGTCATTCGCCGATGGAGATCCTCGGCAAGGCCGGAGTCGCCCGGTCGCGGTTTCGAAACGCGCGGAATCTCTTTCGCCGGTCGGAGGTGTATCGGCTGGTGCTTGGCCGCGACTCGGCGCGGAACGCGGAAACGGTGTTCCAGTTCGTCCAGCAGCGTCTGGGCGGAAATCCACATCCGGTCGGACAAAGCAGCGACCGTCGGGATGCCATGCTAGACTGTTCTCCGGCATGAGTCGGCTCTCGCGGGAGCTTGCCACGGCATTCTACCGGCAGGCGGCGAGGGTGTCGGCTCGCATGCTGGCCTCCGCCCCGATGGTGGAAAGCGTCCTGCTTCACCGCAGCGTCGCCACCGGAGAGGTTTGCTTCGGCCGTAGCGACATCGACCTGCTGATGGTCGTGGACCAGGAGAAGGCCGAAGACGGAGCGAGCGTCGCGTCGCTCTACCAAACGGTGCGTCGCGCGCGGCTTTTCAATCCAGCCTTGAATCACATCGACGTGTACGCCCCAAGCGGCATCGCAAGTCATGCCCGGATGGACACTTTCTGGAGTTCGGTTGAACGGCGCGCGCTGACGCTGCTTCGCGGCAAGCCGGTCGAGATCCCTTTCGCTCCGGTCCATCCGGATCACGCGCTGAGCAAGTTCCTTCTGTGGGTGGAGTGGTTCTTCGCGATTTCCGTTCAGACAAGAGACCGGCGCAATCTGTGGAAGACCTCTCTGGAAAGCTGGAACGCCTATGCCTCGGCCGAGGGGTTGATTCGAGAGCCCTACCTGTTGCGGAGCGAGATGGAAGCTCAGGCGCGCCGGATTGAGGGAAACCTGATAACGAGGCGGTTGGGGGAGCCATCCTACGCGACCCGCTTCGTCTTTGGGCTGGCGGATCGCTTGCACCGCTCGCGTCTGCCCGCCCTGCAGACGCTGGCCAAACCGCTCGTTTTCGAAGCCATCATGGCTCCTCTGTGTTTGCGCCGTTTGTTCGTCGTTCTTCCTCGGGCCGACTCTCCGCTGCCTCCGGAGACCTTCGTGAAGGGAGCGTTCCCCTGCACTCCGGAAATCCTCCACCTGATGCTTCACGCTAAAAACGCCTTCCTCTACTGGGTCTTGCCGCCTGAACTTCTGGGGCTCGGCATGCGGCCGCCCAGCGTTTCAGGGTTTCTGCACTCCTGTCGCCTTTACGGCCACTGCCGTTTTCTGCTTCACCCGGGTTTCGCGGACCCCAAACCGCCGACGCAGGCAGCCCGCATAGCCCTGATCCGGCATGCAATGGATTGGGCTTCACGAGGCGAGTTGCCGCCGGCGATGCCACAGGAGAAGATTCGAGAAATGATGGCCGGGGCGCCGCCCATCGCGGACTACTACCGCGCGGAGTACGGCCGGTTGCGCCGTGATAGCCGGCGGCTTCAGGAATCGCTGCTGACGCTCTTGGGCGCCGCATCGTGTTCGTAGGCTTGTCATGGCTCGACTGGGAATGTTCTGTCTGCCCTGGATTGGGCATCTCAATCCGTTTTCCACGCTCGCCCACGAACTGATCGGCCGAGGCCACCAGATCACCTTCTTTCACGTGGCCGATTCCGCTGTACAGGTTCGGAATCGTGGGTTTCAATTCGAGGCGTTTGGCGAGCGGGACTATCCGGCCGGCACGTTCGCCGAGCGGTACCGGGAATTGAGCCGGCTCGACGGACTGCCGGCGATTCGCGCCAGTCTGAGTGTTCTAACCTCCCAGGCCGAGGCCCTGTTCACCACGGCGCGACCGGTGATCGAGAAAGCCAAGCTGGACTTGTGGATCGTGGATCACCTGGATTACGCCGCAGCGACGCTGGCTGCGCAGATGCAAGCGCCATTTGTGTCGGTGATCGTTGGACTGATGATGCACCAGGAGGACGGTGTCCCTGGATTCAGCGGCGAGCTCTACACGAACGACCCGGTTGCCCGTGAGCGGGATCGCCGTTCCAATGAGGCCATTCTCGCTGCCGCCAAGCCCTTCCGCGATTACCTCAGCTCGTACCGCGTGAAGGCCGGAATGGGTCCGTTCAGTTACAACTGCCTCTGGTCCGGCCTGGCGCAGATCACGCAGCAGCCCGCGGAATTCGAGTTTCCCCGTCGAAACCTGCCCGCATGTTTTCACTTCGCCGGACCGTTTGCGCGTCGATACGATCGTCCGCCAACGCCGTTCCCCTGGGATCGGCTGAGCGGAAAGCCTCTGATCTTCGCCAGCTTCGGCACCACGCAGAACCGCAATTGGCACCTGTACGATGCCGTCGTCAAAGCGGCGGCGGACCTGGACGCGCAGGTCGTCCTCTCCCTGGGTGGTGCGGAGACGGTGGAGCTTCCCAAGGATCTCCCGGGAAATCTCTTGGTTGTGCCTTTTGCCCCGCAATTGGACATCCTTGAAAAAGCGACCCTCATGATCACCCATGCCGGCATGAACTCGGCGCTCGAGTGTCTGGCCGCCGGAGTTCCCATGGTCGCGGTTCCCATCGCACACGATCAGCATGGTGTCTCGGCCCGGATAGAATGGACCGGAACGGGTGTGCGGATTCCCGCGTCCGAATGTGAACCGGCGCGCTTGCGTCAGGCCATCGAGACCGTGCTCGGCGAGGCTTCCTTTCGCGAGTCGGCCCGGCGGTTTCGGCGGATCATTGGGGAAGGGGACGGTCTGAACCGCGCGGCCGATATTATCGAGCGTGTGGCGGCAACGGGCCGGCCGGTGTTGCGCGGAGAGTCGTTTGCAGAATCCCCAGGCCCAACAGCGGCAGCAGGGGAACGACAGCGCAGAGCACCGTAAATCCGGGGTGATCCACCACCGCCCCTATGGCCGGAGAGACCAGCACATGGGTGGCGGCGGCAACCAAGGCCAGCAGGGATTTGCTGAATCCGGCGGGAGGTGCCCCGGACATGTCCAACGGCATCAGGAATATGCTGCCCAGCATGCTCTGGAACGCCGGGAAGCTCACGCCGATGGCAGCCGCTGTTTCCTCATCCATTGCCTGCGGGCTGTGATGCGTCGCCCGACTGCGGTCCGCCAACCCGGCTCGTCCGCTCTGACGGAAGCGCTCCAGCCACTTGTAGGCCGTCTTGCGCGAGACCCCGTAGATCCGACTCAGTTCGGCGACCGGCCGTTCCCGTTCCAGCCATTCCCCGATGAACTCCAGGCGTTGGTCCAAAGCGTTCCTCTCTTGCCAGGGTATTTGCCCAGTGTCTGAGGTCTGCTTCGGCTACCACCACCGTCACCCATGTCGCCGGTCCAATCTGTTACCCATGTCGCCGGTCGGTACCCTAGCCGAACCGCGACCGGAAGGGAGTGAATCGACCAAGGGACGTCACAGACGGCACGCTAGCGGTTGCTCTCCGCCGGCTTCTTCGGCTTGGGAGACTCGCCGTGGAACACGAGCGTGACATCGGCGGTGTGATTGCCGTCGTTGAGGTTCACGGCGGCGCGCGTCTCGCCCAGATTGTCGAAGATCTCCTCCTCGCGCACGCGGCCGAGGAAGTGGTCCGGGTAATCGCCGTCGAACGGGTCGCCGGGCTTCAAGCCCCACATCTGGCGCACCACGGGCTCCGAGAGGATGTCGAGGCCCTGGATGGCGAGCTGGCCGAAGACGTACCGCGGGCCAGGTTGGATGCGCACCGTGACGTCCACGGTCTTGGTCTGATCGTTGATCCGTCGCTCGACCTCCGAGGCCACGCGCATGTAGCCGTTCCGCCGCAGCCGCTTCTCGAGCTTCACCACGCCCGCATCGGCGGAACCCTTGCCTTCGTTGGCACCGGCGATGGCTGGGTCTATCACATCATCCACGGCCTCCCCGTCGGCCTCGGCTATCCACTGCTTCTCGCAGTCATCATCGGCATCATCGCCGCCATTCGCCATCCCT
>JBEKLW010000107.1:0-7316 GCA_050008815.1 Bryobacteraceae bacterium | reverse complement strand
GCAGGCCGCCCGCCTGGGAGCGCAGCAGGCTGGCTACGGCCTGCGGGCGGTTATACCGCTGCCACTGGATGTCGAGGTTGTTCTCCAGCGCCAGCGCGACGGCGTCCTGCAACGACAGGTAGATGTTGCCGGCCCTCAGCAGAGACTCCAGTCGGGCGGAGTTCGCCAAATCCACCGGCGTGATCTGTCTGGGCTCATACGGCCGCGTTAGGCCGGAAAACCGGCCTCCGGAGCGGGTCTGGACATACTGCGCCGATGCCGCCGGCGCCAGCAAGCACAGCACACCCAACAGGGCAATCCCGGATTCGAAGCGTCTCATCGATGGACTCCTAGTGCGGGCTTGATAGCCCTCAAGCAAGAGAGTACGGGGCCAGCCAGTTGGCGGTTCCCGGAAACTCCCATCCTAGCGCACGCCCTGAACCGCGTGTGCCCGGTACCGTTCCGGCAGAACTTGGAGCACGAAGGGTGCCAGCAGCAAGCGCTTGATTCTAAAGGGCACTGTGCGCGTCCACTTGTCCGCTCTTGGGATTGTGCGTTCGCGGCCGGGCGAACCGCGGAGCCAGCGCCCTGCCTGTCAGGTTCCCTTTCCGCGGCGCAGGGCAGATCGGATCGGGGTGAGGTGGGCCTTTGCCGGCAGGGTCGGAAGGCGAACGCCGACCCCTTGACATTTTATCGAGGATGGGACTAAATAGTCTGAGTCCCGCACAAATGGGGTCGTCGGCGTGAGAGGCGTGCAGGTACACACGAGTCGGAGGTTAGTGTTTCAGCACGTGCCGGTGCGCGGAAACCGGGTTGCGAGCGGTGGGGAGGCGGGACTGCCTACCTCTTTGTCTAAGCGCTTCCGGAGGGCACAGTGCAGGTTCATGCAGCCGTCCGGGACACGTCCTCTCTCTAGCGGCTTCTGGGCCAGGACCGTCGCGGCCGGCTGGCAGGACGCGGGCATGCGGACCAATATAGTTTCAGGCTTGAATTAAATGCATTCTCTTGTCCCGCCGCAGCTCGGGGCCGCCTCCAGCGAGCTGGCGCGCGACATCAACCGGCGTTTGCTGCTGAACCTGGTCCGCAGCCGCCAGCCCATCTCCCGCGCCGATCTGGCGCGCCTTTCGGGTCTCCAGCGGAGCACCGTCTCGCTGATCGCAGAACAGCTCATCGGGGAGAAGTGGATCATCGAGGGGTCGACCGGACGCTTGCCGCGAGGACGGCGGCCCACCTTCCTGCAGCTCAATGACAAGCGGGCCATCATCGGCATCGACATCCGGCCGCTGCAAACCACGGTCGCGCTGGCGGACGTCAACGGGCATTTCATTTCCCAGGAAGCCATGGCGACGCCTTCGAATCCGGAGACGGCCATGGAGCTGTTGACCGCGCGGCTGCGGCACCTGCTCGGCTCGCACTCCGGCGCGATGTTCGAGGGGGTGGGAGTCAGTCTGCCGGGGCGAGTCCACCTTACGTCCCAGAAACTGGTTTTCGCCCCCAACCTCAAGTGGCCGGAGTTCGACCTCAAGACCCCCATCGAGCGGGCCACCGGCCTGGACGTCACCCTGGAGAACGCCGCCAATGCCTGCGTTCTGGCGGAGGCGTGGTTCGGCCGATGGCAGGGCGTCCGGCATCTGGTCGTGGTGACGGTCTCCGAGGGCATCGGGACGGGCGTCTTCATGAACGGTCAACTGGTCCGGGGATTGAACGGCATGGCCGGCGAATTCGGCCACGTGTCCCTTGACCCCAACGGACCCGCTTGCACCTGTGGCGGACGTGGCTGCTGGGAGGTGTTCGGCTCCAACCGCGCCGCGCTGCGGTACTACCTGGAGTCGGCATCACAGACCGGAGGTCCCACCTTCCAGGACTTACTGGTTCTGTCCGAGCAGGGCGATTCGCTGGCTGCGAAGGCTCTAGAGAATATGGCTCACTATCTCGGGCGCGGCATGCGGATGATCGTCGCCGGGCTTGCGCCCGAGGTGATCGTGATCGTCGGCGAGCTGACGCGGAGTTGGCATCGTTTTGGCCCAATCATCGAATCGGAAGTGTCGGCGCAGGCACTTGCTGGAACCGCGCCTGCGATCGTCCCGGCCCAGGATGGCGCGGGGGCCCGTCTTCGGGGGACGGTGGCACTGGTCTTCCAGAAACACTTCGGCGCGTATCTTCCAGTATGAATTGGCGAATTAACCAGGTCGTGAGAGCGAACGCCGTGCCCCAGCCGGCGGCCCGGGCCAGGTTTGCAGGCTCATTCGTTCACCGCATCACCATCTTCCCGATCGTGGCCGCTTTGGCCGAGGCGTTGCTGACGCTCCTGGCGTCCGCTCGGGAAGCCCGTATCGTTTTGCCGAGCACCGGCGTCGATACCGCTTTCGGGTCCGGTGCGTTCGGCCGGCATTGTACTTTTGCGAGCTACTAAGCTTGGAGGTCGTTCTATGCGAGTTATGCAAAGTCTACTGGGTATTCTCCGAGGTACTCGACAGGGTCCTCGGTGGATCGTTGTTTGTTTCGCTGTGTCGCTGGCCTTGCTGGCCCTGTCCGGCACAGCGCAGGCGCAGGTTCTCTATGGCTCACTGACGGGCCTGGTCACGGATGCCAGCGGGGCGATCGTGCCCGGTGCGACCGTCCAGGCGCTGAACACAGGCACTGGCGTGGCAAGGCAGGCTACCACCAACGAGCAAGGCCTCTACCTTTTCTCGGACCTGCAACCGGGCGTTTACAGCATCACGATCTCGGCCAAGTCCTTCGCCAAGGTGGTGAACGAGGGCGTGACCATCCTCGCCAACAAGGCCGTCCGCGTCGATGCGACGTTGCAGATTGGCCAAATTACCGAATCCGTCCAGGTGTCCGTCTCGGCGATTGTGCTCCAGACGGAGCGGGCCGACGTGAACACGCAAGTGGACCAGCTTCAACTCAACAACCTGCCGCTCACCTCTTCGTCCGGCCGGAACTTCCAGGCCCTCTACAAGATTGTTCCCGGCTTCGGCATGGTCACCGAGGGTATCAGCTCCGACGGCGGAAATCCGCAGCGCTCGATGACCGGCAACGTCAACGGCGCTTCCATGCAAGCCAACAGCACCAGGATTGACGGTTCCTCGAACGCCTACATCTGGCTGCCGTTCAATTCCGCCTACACCCCGCCGACCGAGTCGATCGAGTCCGTGACGATCGTCACCAACTCCTACGACGCCGAGCAGGGCAACACCAACGGCGCGGCGGTAAGCGTGGTGACCAAGTCCGGCTCGAACCAGTTTCACGGCAGCGCCTTCGAATACCACACCGATCAAGCGCTGAAGGCGACGAACCGGTTCCAGACGGTCGGCACCGCGAAACCGTGGTACATCATGAACCAATACGGCGGAAGCATCGGCGGCCCGATCCGCAGGAACAGGCTGTTCTTCTTTGCGGATTGGGAGGGAACCAAGCGGCGGGTGCTGGCTCGCAGACAGGTGACCGCGCCGAATCAGGCTGGCATCATCGACAGTGGGGGCAACGCCAACCTCGCCTCGGGCATCGTCACCCCCGCCAGCGGCCCGGTGACGGGCCTCGTTTACGACCCCAATACCGGCGCCGCCGACGGCTCGGGCCGTACACAGTTCCCGGGCAACATCATTCCCGCCCCGCGCATCGACCCAGCAGCGAAGATCATGCTCGGCCGAATCACCGCGGCGAACTTCCTCAACAGCGACGGCGCGAACGCCACCAACAACTACCTGACCAACGGTTCGGGTGGCCTGGACCGCAACACCATCGACTCGAAGGTCAACTACGCGGCCAGCGACAACCTCAACATGTTCGGCCGGTACAGCATCTCCATGAACAACTACAGCGATCCGCCGACGCTGGGCCTGGCTATGGGCGGGGCGAGCGGCGGCGGACAGGTCGGTGCGGCGCCCTCCCGGATCCAGAACGTCGGGGCGGGGTTCACCTACACCATCTCATCGAACATGATCATCGATGCCAATGCCGGATACACCCGGCAGCGCCTCGGGGCCACCTATGCCCCGGACCTGGACCTGGGCAACTACGGCCGCGACACGCTCCACATTCCCGGCACCAACGGCAACAACTACTTGGCGCAGGGCTCGCCGGCGTTTCTCATCAGCGGTTGGAACTCCCTCGGCAATTCCGACACCGGCAACCCGTTCCTGTTCCGGGATAACCAGTACGTCGCCAACGTCAACTTTGGCTGGCAGAAGGGCCGCCACGGGCTGCGGTTCGGCTTCGAGCACACCCGCGCCGGCATGAACCATTTCCAGCCGCAGGGCGGATCGTTCGGCACTCCGCGCGGTTCCTTCAATTTCGGCGGCACGGTCACGGCTCTCAACGCGGCCGGCGCGGCGTCCGCGAACAAGGTCAACGCGCTGGCTCAGTTCCTGCTGGGTTTGGCCGATCGGGTGGGCATCGTCGGCCAGACCAGCACTCCCAACGCGCTGCGGTGGAAAACCTACGCGGGCTATTTCCGCGATAGTTACCAGGTTACTCCCAAGCTGACGATCAACTTCGGAGTGAGATGGGAGTACTATCCGTTTGCCACATCCGACCATGGCGGGGCGAGGGTGTTTGACACCTCCACCGGCAACATGCTCATTGGCGGACACGGCAGCGTGCCGCTGGACGACGGCGTTAACGTGGGACATGGGCAGTTCCTTCCCCGCCTGGGCATCGCCTACCGGCTGGGGGAGAGCGGGAAGACGGTGCTCCGCCTCGGCTATGGCATGGCCGCCGATAGCAACAACTGGCGGTTCCTGCGCAACAACTGGCCGTTTATCACGAACGTCGACGTCAACGCCTCAAAGTCGTATATCCCCGTCGCAAGCCTGACGGGCGAGGCGCTGGCTGCCTATCCGGGCCTCCCGGCGGGCATCCCGGCTCCCGTCCTGGTGGATATCAGCTCGGGCTCGGTCCCGCTGCCCAACAACACGGGAGTCGGTGGCGCCACCGTTCCACTGAACTTCCGGCGCGGCTACACCCACTCCTACAACCTGACCCTACAGCGTGAGTTCCGGTCGGGGTTTGTAGCTGAGGCCGGCTACGTCGGCCAGCGCGGCATCCGCATGCTCACCAACGAGAACCTCAACGCGGGCTCCGTCGGCGGCGGCAATGCGAGCCGCGTCTTCTTCCCCATTTTCGGGAAGAACTGGGGCGACCTGAACTGTCTGTGTCCTGACGCCAACATGTACTACGATGGGCTGCAAACCAAGGCCACTTACCGGTTCGGGGCCGGCTCGCAGCTCGGGCTCAACTACACCTTCTCGAGATCCATCAACTGGGATGACAACGAGGAAGCGGGCGGCAACTATGGCGGCCTCATCACGACCGGCAACCTGCTCTGGCCCTATCCGGCCTACCGAGGCCGCAACAAGGCGCTGGCCGGGTTTGACCGCACCCACAACCTCTCTTTCTACGGCGTCTACCAACTGCCGTTCGGGGCGAAGCAGCGCTGGGCCACGAGCGGCATCGCCAGCAAAGTGGCTGGCGGCTGGCAGATCAACTGGCTGTTGAGCCGGCTCAGCGGCCCCCCGCTCACACTCGGCGGTGGAGGAAGCAGCCTCAATGCTCCGGGGAACACACAGACTCCGGACCAGGTTGGACCACTGAACATCGTGGGCGGCGTTGGTCCGACGCAGATCAGCGGAGTGTCCGGCATCGTCTGCGCCGCCAGCAACCTGTCGTGTCACTACTTCGATCCGTCGGCGTTCGTTCCTCTAGCGAGCGGGGTCGTGCGCTTTGGCAATACCGGCCGCAATATCATCCGTGGGCCGGGCTTCTTCAACTTGGACGCCAGCCTGTTCCGCGACTTCCGGCTGACCGAGAGGTTCAAGCTCCAGGTCCGGGCGGAGATGTTCGGCGCCACCAACACGCCTCACCTGGCCGCGCCGGGCCTCACTTCAACGGACGCGAACACGTTCGGCGTGGTTACTGGGACCTTGAACCTGGCCGGCCGCGGCAATGGAACCGGCGGCGAACGCCAGACCTGGTTCTCGGCGAAGCTGATCTTTTAAACGTTTGCGTGGCTGACGCCCCTTCGTTAGGCCTTCTCGCGGTGGCGAACGGCGGGCCGCGCCAGTTGCGTTTCGGAGCGAAGTTGCCCTTCTGAACCTTCAGTGGGGCGGGCGAGGACGTCCGCCCCACTCTTTTTGTCGTTTCGCGGCATTGTTGTACCATCGAGCTAAACATGAAGATCGCTGATATCCGTGCGACTAGTGTCACGGTGCCGCTGGAGGCGCCGCTGCGCCACGCCAACGGCTGCCATTGGGGCCGCTTCGTCCGGACCATCGTCGAAGTGGAAACGGACAATGGCCTGATTGGGCTGGGCGAAATGGGCGGAGGAGGCGAGTCGGCCGAGGCGGTTTTCCGCGCCATGAAGCCGTATTTGGCGGGGCACGATCCGGCGCGCCTCGAGGAGATGCGCTTCCGCATCGCTAATCCGACCGCCTCGCTTTACAACAACCGCACGCAGGTGCTGGCGGCCCTGGAATTCGCCTGCCTGGACATTCTCGGGCAGGCCTGGGACGTGCCGGTCCACGCCATCCTGGGCGGGAAACTGCGCGACCGGGTGCCGTTCGCGTCCTATTGTTTCTTCCGCTACGCCGACCCGCGGACCGGGAAGGGCGAGGTCCGGACGATCGGCCAGGTGGTCGAGAACGCGCGCGCCCTGAAGCAGAAGTACGGCTTCGCCACCCACAAGATGAAGGCCGGGGTCTTCCCGCCGGACTATGAACTGGAAGCCTACCGGGCGCTGGCGGCGGCGTTCCCCGCAGACCGCGTGAGGTTCGATCCGAACGGCGTGTGGTCCACCGAACAGGCCATCCGCTTCGGCCAGAGCATCGAGGACCTCCGGAACGACTATCTGGAAGACCCCGTTTTCGGGCTGAACGGGATGCGGCGCACGCGCCAGAAGATTCGCGTGCCGCTGGCCACTAACACCGTGGTGGTCGGCTTCGAACAGCTTGCCGCGAACGTGCTCGACACGGCGGTGGATGTGATTCTGCTCGATACGACGTTCTGGGGGGGCATTCGCGCCTGCATCAAAGCGGCGGCCGTGTGCGAGACGTTCCAACTCGGCGTCGCCGTGCACTCGTCGGGGGAGCTGGGCATTCAACTGGCGACCATGCTGCATCTCGGAGCGGTCCTGCCGAACCTGTCCTTCGCCGCCGACGCCCATTACCATCACCTGCTGGACGACGTCATCGAGGGCGGACTGATGCGCTATGAGAACGGATCCATCGCGGTTCCCAATGCGCCGGGGTTGGGTGTGCGCCTGGACCGCGAGAAACTGCGCCAGTACAGCGAGCTCTATAAGGAGCTGGGCAATTATGCCTACGATCGGGACCCATTGC
>JBEKLW010000106.1:0-7433 GCA_050008815.1 Bryobacteraceae bacterium | reverse complement strand
GGCGCCCCCGCGGATCGCCACCCAGTGCTCGAAGGCCGTGGGCGGCGGCCTCAGCAGGCTCTCGAAAGCCTGCAGGGTGGCCAGTGACGGCGTGCGCGGCTCATCCACAAGCTGCCAGACGTTGCCCAGCATGTTCAGCGCGCCGTACGGGCTGGCGCCCTCCGGCATGCTGGCGGCCGGAACCAGGCCGGGCTCGCCGCTATCGGGATTGTCGCGAGTATTGGCCAGGTTCGGATCGCGCTCGTCCCCCCAGGGGAAGCGGCGGCCGTCCTCGCCGCGCGCGGCACTCTCCCATTCCTGACCCGTGGGCAGACGCTTGCCGGCCCACTTTGCGAACGCCTGCGCATCCTCGAAGCTGACGTCCACCACCGGCAGCTCGGGCCGGTCTGCGTCGAACTCGGGCGGCAGCGGCCGTTTCTGCTCGGCGCAGAAACGTGCCCAGGCCGCGTTGGTTACTGTCGTCCTGTCGATGTAGAACGGCCGCAGGGTGACGCGGCTCTGGTCCGGCCCTAAGAGAAACGCTCCGCCAGGCACCAGCACCATCTGGCCTGTGGGTGTGTTCAGAGTCGGGCCCAGCTTGGAAGACGGCGGCCCGGAAAAATACAGAGCGATGGCGGCGGCGAACATGACCACGCCGGCCGCGGCCAGCCCGATCAGCTTCCAGTTCCACTTGGCCGCGGGCAGAAGGGGCGCCGCGCGCATCGGTTCGGCCGGGGTTGGGGCGGACACGGCGGCGGAAGCGGCCGGCGCGCCCGGGGCCGTGACCGGCCCGGCGGGCTCCGGCTCCTCCGGCGCGTTCGCGCCGCGCTCGAGGCGCCGCAGGGCCCGCTCCAGCTCTGCGCACACCTCGCTGAAGCTCTGCGGCCGCCCGGCCGGCTCTTTCGAAGTCGCGCGCGCCACCAGTTGCCGCACCGAGTCGGGAACGTTGGCCGTCTCCAGCGGCTTCAGATCCACGGGCTGATACAGGATCTCGTAGAAAATGCGCTCGATGGTGTCGCCTCCGATCGGGCGCACGCCGGTGAGCAGCTCGAACAGCAGCACGCCAAAGGCGTAAATATCCACCAGGTTCGTAACCTGCTGTCCCCGGATTTGCTCCGGGGCCATGTAGAACGGCGTGCCGAGCGTGAACCCCGGCCGGGTCAGCGCCGTGTCCTCGGCCTTGGCGATGCCGAAATCCATCAGCTTCACCACGCCCGAGGCCGTCACCTGGATGTTGTCGGGCTTGATGTCGCGGTGGATGATCTTGTGCGCATGGATGTGCTCCAGCGCCCGGGCCAGTTGAATGGCGATGCGCAGCCGGCAGTTCAGATCGCCGGTGCGGTTGGTCTTGATGAGCCCGCGCAAGTCGTCGCCGCGCAGGAACTCCATCACCATGTAGGGCCGGCCTTCCTCCTCGCCGAAGTCGTACACGCTGATCACGTTGTCGTGCGAGAGGTTGCCGGCCACGCGGGCTTCCCTCAGGAAGCGCGCCTTCGCCTCGGCGTCCTTGGCGGCCTGCTCGGTGAGGATCTTGACGACCACCGTGCGGCCCAGCACGGTATCGCGCGCGCGGTAAACCCGCGACATGCCCCCGCCGAGCAGCTCTTGCAGCTCGTACTTACCGATACGCGCCGGAAGTTCCATACGCCCTATCGGGCCACGTCCGTGGTGCAGGCCCAGCCGCTGAAATAGCCCTTCCGAAATACCGGAGGCGACATCTCCAGGTCAAACCTTACCATTACGGGCTGGCCGTTGGCCGCCGTCACCTGGCGGCCGGACTGGCCCGTTCTGAGGGTCCACTCCAGGTGGCCGGCGCGCTCCTCCGCGTCGCCGAAAAACTCGAAGGTTCCCCACAGGCCGTCGAAGCGCGGCCAGCGGAACGGCTCCCCACCGAATCGGACATCCATGGTCGCCCCGGGCGGGTTGCCGGGCCACACGAACTGCTTGGCGGTTGCCTTGCCGGTGGAGTTACTCAGCGTCTGGCCGTCCAGCGTGAGGTTGATGGTCTGGTTGATCCCGCTCAGGTCCGAGCGCAGCGTGTAGGCCAGGCGCACTTGCTGCGCGCCGCTCGGGTAGGCCGCCTCCGACAGCGCCATGGCGCGATTGAAGAACGCCAGGAACCCCGGCGTGACGGTCATCGCTCCGCCGCGCTTGGCCGTGTACTGCGCGCCCTGCTTCTCAACCAGCGGCTGGAGGCTCTGCGTGTAGAACTGCCACAGCGCGCCATCCTGCGGCTTGAAGAAGCGGTTGAAGTCGTCGAGCGTAGCCTGCGTCTGCGACCTCAGGGTGAAGGGATACTTCGCCATCAGCGCGTGGAACTGGCCGCAAAGCACCTGGGCCTTGGCGCGCAGATCGCCCGTGCCGACGCCGGCCAGGATGCGGTCGACCTGCGTGATGGGGTCCTCCATCAGCTTGCGGGTCAGCCGGTCGACGCCGCCCTCCTTGTCGATGGCGAAGGTCTGCGCCATTTGCGCGGTGACGTTCAGGGCCTGGCGCGCCTGGTCGCGCGCCATCTGCGCTCCTGGGTCGGTGGAGGGGTTGGGACTGCCGGCGACCTGGCGCACGGAGCTCTGGAGTCCGACCAGCGCCTGCATATAGGGCTGGTTCGAGGGGGCCACGTACTGCGTCTGGCAGGCCGGCGGAACCACCTGCTGCGGCGACTGGAAGGCCGTCTTGATCTCCACGGCGTCCACGCTGGTGTGCTGCGAAACCAGGCACAGCAGCGCCAGCAGCGGCGACTGGTTGCCGGCCATCAGATCCAGCTTGCGCGCGGCGTCGGCCAGCCCGCTGTAGCGCGCCACCGCGGCTGCCTTGAGGAACTCCCGCCACTCCTGGATGAAGTCCCGGTAGTAGTAGCCGCGCAGCCGCTGCGCGAGCTGTGCGCGGTCCAGGTTGGCGAAGGTCTGCGGACCGAGCACCCAGTCCTCGCCGCCGAAGAGCTGGTCCGGCTTGAGGAAGGCCGCCTGCATGAACTTCCAGCCGTCCTTGGTGAACGCGCCGCGGACTTCGCGCGTGTCGTAGACCGCGTCGTTCGGGAACAAGCGGCTGTAGTTGATCGACGGCGTGCGCCGCGACGCCTCCTCGATGAGCGCCTGGTAAATGCGCGCGTCGGCGTTGAACTGCTTGAGGTAGGCGCGCGCCCGGCCGACGGTGGGCGCCTCGTCCTCGGTCGAGAACGGGTTCTTCAAGCGCAGCTCCTCGCTGTAGAAGTCGAACTGCCGCTGCGCCACCCGGACCCGTTCCGCTTCGATGCCCCGGTTCTCCGACCAGCGGCTCAACAGGAAGGGCGAGAGAAACACGCGCGTGCTCTTGCTCCACGCCGAGGTCGTGATCAGGTATGCCTTCAGGGTGTTGTAAGGCGGCCCATACGGGTCGGTCGGCGCCGGCGTCGCGGGAAGACGGCGCAGCGTCTCCAGCATTCCCGCCTGCGTTCCGCCGAACAGCAACGCATGGAAGCGGTCGAAGTAGATCCGGTAGGCGTCCGGATAGAGTTCGCTGCCGGCGTAAAGCCCCCAGCGCATGCTCCAGGGCGCGCCTTCGCGCTCGTACTGAGTCAGCGTGGCCAGCTCCTGCCGCAGCGCCTCCAGGCGGTTCAGGGAGTCGAGTCCGGGCGCCTCTTGAGCGGCCGAGGGAACGGCGCTGAGCGCTTGCGCGGCGCTGAGCACCCGGCCCTCCAGGGCCTTGTTCCGCGAGTAGGAGACGATGAGCGCGATCGAGTAGAACAGGAGCAGCGCGGCCGCCGAGGCCAGCAGCACGCGCCGCAGCAGGTTCGTCTTGATGCTGGCTCCGCTGGCGGCCACCGCCGCGCGGTCCGCCAGGATCACGTCGTTCCAGAAGTGGCTGAGAAACACCCACTGCGGCAGCCGGCGCGTGCCTACGGCCTGCGGCTGCGCCATATCGGCTGGGCGCGGCTGGCCGGTCCGGAACAGGCCGGTGGCGCCGGTGCGCCCCTCGAACGCCGAACGCTCGGCCGGGCGCGGCGCGGCCGGCTGGGCCATCTCGGTGACCACCACCGGGCGCACGCCCGAGAAGTAGAAGCCGCGCAAGAAGGGCGCGGCGCGAAGCTGGCTGGGCTTCGACAGATCCACCAGGAACTGGACCACCACCGCGCGCAGCTTGCGGAACTCCCGCGGGAACTCATAGATGCCCGGCAGCTTCTCGCCGGAGTGCTCGCGCGCCAGGAAGTCCACCCGCTTGTCGCACAGCGAGTGGAAGAGCTCGTCGAAAGCGGCGCTGAAGCGCTGCGTGGCTCGCTCGGCGTAGACCCCCGCGGCCTGCGACGGCTCGATCGCGAGCGTCGCTCCGAAGACCTGGGCCGCTTCCTCGTTGGTCAGGTTCCGCACGTAGTCCAGGAAGAACGGCACGCGGTCGGACTTGGTGAACACCACGTAGACCGGGAAGCTGATGCCCAGCGTCTGCGAGATGTCGCCCAGGCGCGCCTGCAAGTGCCGCACCACCACGGACAGGGCATCGGCGGCGCCGGGCTTGAGAAACTCCTCCAGATCGAAGCACACCACCGCCGCGCGCGGCGCCCGCTGGCCCCGGCCGACCACGCTCGAGAGCTTGCCCGGCTCCAGCTTGCGCATCAGGCGCTGCCACCGTGCCGGGTCGGTGAGCAGCGTCCCGCCGGCGTCCACCAGCACTACTTGGCGCGCGAACCAGAGGTTGGCCGAGCGGGTCGCGAGCACCGTGTTGTCCTGGTAGACCTGCCCGGCGAGCAGCTCGGGCTCCAGACCGGAGTGCAGCACCGTGCTGGTCTTCGCCGCGCCCGGCGGCCCCAGTATCAGGATCGCCGGCAGGCCCGCGATGCGGCCGAAATTCGAGGCCGCCAGGCGCGCTTCGGCGTCGCGGACCAGCAGGTCGATCTCTTCGGTTCCGCCTGCGGCTGCGGCGGCATCGCCGCCCTGCGCCGCGGCGGCCTGCCGGTCACGCCGGCTGCGCCACCAATAGTAAATGCCGAAGCCGGAAAGGCCCACCATCGCCAAGAACCCGCGGACCACCCACAGGTCGACCCCGGTGAGACCCATCATGGTCGTGCCCAGCCAGGCGAACAGCATGAAGCCGAGCAATCCGGCAACGATCAGCACCCTGTAGTTCATGGCCTAGCTCCGGCTCTGGGTCGGCACGGCGGCAACGTCGGAGACGCCCGAGCCCAGCGAGATCTTGAAAATGCCGAACAGCAGCAGCACCAGCGCCAGACACGCCACCGCCGTCCACAGCAGCCGCTTCACCCAAGGGTCGGCGCGCATGACCCGGACCGCGCCCGGCGGAATCGCCCAGGACGGCGAGAGGTAGGGCGAGAAGCCCCGGATGCGCCGGATTTTCTCAACCACCGAATCGATTACCGCGCGCAGCTCCGCCTGCCCGCCCATCCCGTATCGCCCCCGGAAGCCCACCAGCAGGCACAGCTCGTAGACCTCCAGCACGTCCGCCAGTGGGTGTGAGTCGCGCTCCCCCAGCAGCCGCTGAATGTTGTTGAAGAAAATCTCGCCCGCGATGTGCACGCCGAACAGCTCTTCTTGCAGCGGTTTGCGCGGCCACTGGGCGAAAACGGGCTGCTGAAGGTTGAGAATCGACTCGTCCAGAAACGCCACCACGGCGAACACCGCCAGCCTGATCTGCTCGGTGGTGTAGCCGCGGCGCCGGGCCTCCTGGTCGGCGGCCTTGAGCGCCTCGCGCATCTGCGCGCGGAACAGCTCGGCGTCGGTGACCACCTGCCGGTTGGTGCGCAAGCGCACGATCGCGGTGAAGACCTCTTGGAAGACCAGCGCCAGGTTGTCCAACTGGCGCTGCATGGAGTACATGGCCGCATCGGCGGCGGCGTCGGGCGCGTATGGTCCCATGGTGCTCCTCGTCAGGATTCCAGAACGACCAGCAGCTCGATCTCGGGTGTCGGAATCTCGCCCGGAACGTAGACCCCCACCTGCCGGCTGGAGACGATGGTGTCCCAGCACGGCCCGGACTTGTTGACCGCGAAATACTGCGTCTCCAGGCGCGGCGACACGGCGGCGGGCGGGATCGGGAGGTGTGTCAGCGCCGCGCCCGGCATCGCGCGCTGGACCAGCTTGATGATGTACTCCTTACCGCAGACCTTCACCAGCCGCGGCGCCCTCTCGATCAGCTCGGCCTCGCCGATCGGCGACCGGATGGCGAAGATCCAACGCGACGGCCCCACGCACCGCTGATCGGCCACCGGCCCGCTCCAGAAGTAGTTTCCTGCCGGTTGCAGCGGGATCGGGATGCAGTTGGTGGGCATGAGCATCTCCAGGTGCGCCCGGATGTGCTGGTCGAGCGCGTCGAAACACTCCTGGAGGTTGTCGTGGTCATACAGCGGCAGCGAGCGCGGGTGCGACTCGATGCCAAACGTGCACAGCGCGCCGGCCAGCCGCGTCAGTTCGAGGAAAAGCTCCTCGGGGTGGCCGTGCTTGGCGAACGCCAGGTGCCGCAGCGGCGCCAGCGCCGAGTTGACCGAGTGCAGGAACCAGAAGCTGGCGATCTCCTTGCTGGACCACCCCGCCGAGGACTTCGCCGCGCCCGTCTTGGCCTGGGTCAGGTTGGCGCTCTTCTCCGAGAGCATCTCGACGGTCCTCTGCAGGATCAGCATGAGCCGCTCGCTGGCCGAAATCTCCAGGCAGGGCGGGATGAAGCCGGGGTCGTAGACGAAGTGGCCCGAGGAGTCCCGCGCGATGCGCGCGATTGGCAGGGTGACCAGGCCCTCGCTCAGCTCGCTGTCGAGCAGCAGGCGGATGTTCTTGCGCCCGAGGCGGATAGGTTTCTCATCGCGCCCGGTGTTCTCGTCGGCGAGCGTGGCGGCCTCGGCGACGAAACGCGCGTCAGCGGCGGCTGCGTCTCCGCCGTCCGTTGCGCAGTCCAGGCCGCCGGCCTTGCGGGCCGGCACCGCCAGACACAGCACCATGCTCTCGCGAATCGGCGAAAACAGGTCGCTGATGTTGCGCGCCGGCGGCAGCGGGTCGGCATCCGGCATCTGGAAAACCAGACCGTCGGGGAAGACGCCCCGAGCGTGTACGACCGACGCCGTGCCGTTGCGCAGCGCCTCCTGGTCCAGCTCATAGCCGCCCAGGCCGTATGGCGCGAACGCCAGGCTCGAGACGGCGAAGTGGACCGAGTCCTCGAAGTAGCGGCTCTGTGCTTGGAAGTGGTGCGGACCCAGGTACATCCCTTCCGACCACACCAGCCTGGAAAGATGCTTCATAGTCGGCTCTGTATGTCGTATTATATGCGTGGCCTACGGGGAATCCAACTGGCAATTGGCCCAGGGCACGCGCCTGAGGCCGGGCCAGATTCCCGCGGACTCGTTCGTCCCTGCCGTTGAGGCCCCATTTTCGGTGTAAACTGAGCTTGCGCGACTCATGGACCTAGACAACAAATACGAGCTGGACGAGGTGCTGGCCAACGACAGCGAATCCAAGACGTTCCGGGCACGCGAGCTGGCC
>JBEKLW010000105.1:0-7458 GCA_050008815.1 Bryobacteraceae bacterium | reverse complement strand
ACTGCCTCTTTCGCGGGCACACGGGCAAGGTGTGGTTTGATGACGCATCGGTGGAGGAGGCGCCCACGCCTGCGGGCGCAATCCTGTTCCAGGGAGCAACTCTGCAGGGCTCCGCCCAGGCGCGGCCCGAGACGAGAGCTGCCCGGCGCACATTCGCCACACGCGACGGCTTGAAACTGACCTTGCGCGACCACACCGTCACTTCGCTGAAACTTAAAGGCCAGGAGCTGAGCGCCGCGCTGAAGGGCCGATGCCCGCCCCTACGCTTCAGGCCGCGCGAGTGCCCACTATCAGGTCCGTGGGACCGCGCAGCGCCACCCGCCGCACCTCGGCGAAGCCGGCCTCCCTCAGCCACTGCCAGTACTCCTGTTCGGTGTAGGTGTTGCCCTCGCGCGTGGCCACCAGCATGTTCAGCGCAAACAGCGCGGCCTGCCGCGGGCCCGTCCGGTCGGAGCCGAGAATGAAGTCCTGAATCACCGCGCGGCCTCCCGGTGCGAGCGCCGCGAAGGACCGCCGCAGCAGGTCGCGGTTTTCCTCGGCCCCCAGCATGTGACAGATCGCCGAGATGAGGACCAGGTCGTAACCACCGCCGAACGCGTCCTTGCGCAGGTCGCCCACGCGCGCGGTGATCCGGCCGCTCAAGCCCGCTTCCTCGATGTGCCGCCGCGCGATCCCGACTACGAGCTCCAGATCCAGAATCTCCGCCCGCAGTTCCGGATTCGCCTGCGCGAAGGCAATCGAGTACGCGCCCGAGCCACCGCCCAGGTCGAGCATTCTCTTCACCCCCGCCGCGCCCACCGCCCGCACCACCTCCGGCGTCCGCGCGCCCGCTCTCTGGTGCATCGCGGCGATGAAGGCCTCGGTGCCCTCCGCCCCGCGCGCCGCCACCGCCTCCTGGAGCACCGACGTGCCCGCGCGCACGCACTCGGTGAGCGTGTTCCAACGCTGCCACCGCGCTACCTGGTGCATCGTCGCCAGGCGCGCGTCCTCGGGCGAGCCTCGAGTGAAGTATCGCGCAGCCGTCTCGGAGTTGCGGAACATGCCGGCCTGCTTCTCGAGCATCCCCAGCGCGACCAGCGCGTTCATGAGCATCTCGGTCGAGCGCGGGTGGGCGCCGAGCCGGCGCGCCACCTCCTCCGCCGGCGCGCCCGCGCCCACGGCGTTGAACAGATCCAGCTCGATCGCCGTCAGCAGGACGCGGCTCTCCTGGAAGGCGTTGATGCGTTCCATCAGTTCTTCGGGTAGCATATGTCTGCTACGATGATCCCACACCGCCTATGCGCAGCAGGCGCCCCGTAATCCGTTTGTGGGGCGGCCGGTGCGGGGGTTGTCGTAGCGCACGCTCTTGAGCGTGCCGCGTCGGCACTCTTGCCGACGCACGGCGCAACGTTTCCCGAGCCTGCCCCCGCACTCGCCTTGCGTCGCCAGGAGTGGCGACGCGGCAGGCATGAGTGCCCGCGCTACGGCGGGCGCCGGTGGCACCCGCTGTGGGGAGGGCGTATCCCAGCGCTCCGCCCCAGTCGCCTGAGTTCGTGCCGGCTGGGCGTTCTTGCCGACGGATTACGGGCGGCGCCGCGCTTCGAACCGTGTACTACTATCCTGCAGTTTCTTGTTGCGGCGCGACGATTTTCAGGCGGTTTGGTTGCGGCTATGCCGCGCTGTGAGAAGATCGGGCTAGAACGTGATCGAGAACCCCATCGTCCCTTCCAGCCGGTGCAGGATTCCGCTGCCGAAGGTCGTCGATTCGACGAAGCTCGTGGCGTATGGCTTGCCGCCCATATAATCCCGGAAATCCCAGCGCACCAGCGTGTGCGGGAACAGCCGCAGCTTCAGCCCCCCGCCCACGTTCACTCCCCAGTGCCGCGTTTGCCCATCCGGCCAATCTGGGATGTGCGGCGTGCGCCACTCGTATCCCTGCAGTCCGCCGGTGATGAACGGCCGCCACCGCTCGCCTTTCGGCATCAAGTAGACCACCCCGTTCAGATACGCCATGTGGACCTTGAGACGATCCTGGTAGACCGTCGTCACGGTCTGTTCGTCCACCGTCGCCCGCACCGTGGTCTTCAGCTCCGTCCCGATCTGCAGGTACCCCAACTCGAAGCCGTAGTAACCCTTCGTGTTCAGCGTCACCGACCCGCCCCAGGTGTACTCGCCCCTGATCCTGGTGTCGGTGTCCGTCGCGCCCTCCGCCGAGATCGAGCCTAGCGGCGTGCGCCCCCAGCGCGGGTATCCGCCGACTCCGCCGATCTCCACCGTCTGCGCCCGCGCGGCGCTCAGAATCGTCAAAGACAACCAGGCAGCGTAGGATAGCTTCTTCACAATGACTCCCGAATCTGCAATTATCGCATTGCGGCGCCCCTTGCTCCGCTGCCCCTCTGCCCACCCGCACCCCAACCGTCCGCTGCCTGCTGTCAGCTCACGGGCGTCAGCCCGCTCTCGGCGCTCCGCCCGCCTCCTGGTGGGGCGGACCCTCAGGTCCGCCAGCCGGCCCTCAGGCCGGCCTCGCCACAACCGCGTGGAATGGCGCGCTCGCCGCGCGCCTCAGTCCGCCGCCAGCTTCTTGTATTCCTGCTCGGATTCCGCCGGCAGCAGCACCCACAGCGTGTAGACCCCTAGCGCCGTGCCAAACGGCATATCCACCAAACCAATGCAGCCGAGCACGATCGCCAGCATCCGGGCCCACGTCTGCCGTTGCAGCAGCCCCCAGCCCGCCATGATCCCCAGGATGCCGCTGGCCAGGAGCGCGTAGCCGATCATCCGCATCAACCCGAGCACGAACATCGGCATCGCCTCCCCTCCCGGGAACGGGAAGTGTTTACGGAAGATTGCCAGCAACACGAGCGCCGGAATCATCCGGAACGCCGAAAGCGCGATCCATAGGATGCCCAGCATCCGCACGTGGCCGGCAATCCGGCCCTGTCGTGGCATCAGCGGCACTGCCTGGCTGGACTTCCCGCACGACGGGCAGAACCTGTCCGCCTCCTGCACTGCCTTTCCACACGCTACGCAGAACACACTAGACCTCCACTACACCTCTCTACGTTGCTTCGGCGTCTATTGTTCCCCTCGGGTCGGGCCGCGCGTGCCGGGCCACGCGTGTGGGGCCCCGCGCGCCCCGGCCGGCCCCGGCCCGGTGTATACTTGGCGTCGCTGACCGCGGCGCCCGGCCCGCGCGCCAGCGTGCCGCCGGAGCATGCCGCAGCGTCGGTGGAGGAGATACATGAAGGGGACCATCCACACGCTCTACATCATTTCACTAGCCACGTCACTTCTGCTCTTGATCGCCGGCCTGCTGGTCATGGCCACCCCGCTGGGCACGGATATCAGCCGCGGCCTCGACTCCCGCTCGGACGGGATGATCCGAATACACGTCCGGCACAGCACGCTCTCGTCGGTCACTTTCCCTTCCCGCTCGGGCGGGATGATCCAAATAGACATCCAGGATGACTTTGTGTCCGGCAAGGTGCTCGCCGTCATGGGGGCTGCGGCGGGTCTGATCCTGGCCGCCATTTGCGTCCCCTTGGCCCGCCGCAGCCCGCGCGCTCGCAACCTTACCTCCGCCCTGATCCTGGTTTCCGGCCTGATCGTGCTGGCCGCCGCCTATTTCGCCCTGCGGTCCAGGTACACCGCACTCGCTCCCGAGGAGGACCAGCTTGTTATCCAGGCTATAGCTTCCCAATTGCGCGAGGAGCTGCTGCTACGCTCCATCCAAGCGGGACAGGTCCGACTCTCGTTCCTCGCCGTGGCCCCGGCTGTGTTACTGCTCACCGCCGCGCCACTGCTTCGAAGGCTGCGCAATGCGTAGTTCGGCCCCTCGCCGCTGTCTCCGGAAGCCGCGCCCCGAGCGCGCCCGACGGCGGTTCGGTGTCAGGAGCTGGCTTTGAGTATAATCGGCGCAGGCTCGGCGGGAGATCGAATGCCAGGGTCGTGTCTCCGAAGTCCGTCGACCTTGGCGCTCCCTGCTCGCTCACGCGCGCGGTGCGGTGCTTGACACTGAACCGCGACTGTCGGGGGGCGGGATGGCAGAGCCGCTTCCGAGACAGCATGTCAGGTCCTCGTTGCCCATGATTTCACCTGCGGCGCTGCTGGCTGTCTTCTTCGGACATTCGCCCTGCATCGCGCCTCCCCAAACCTGCCTCGTTGAGGCCGCAAGGAGCCAGATCGGCGTCACCGTGCGGTACGACGGCTCCTACACCAGGATTTCCTACCCGGGTGGTGACATTCCGCCCGAGCGCGGGGTTTGCACCGACGTCATCGTGCGAGCGTATCGCCATCTCGGCGTCGATCTTCAGGTCCTGATCCACGAAGACATGCTGCGTGCCTGGGGCTCCTATCCAAGGCTCTGGCGCCTGGCAGGGCCCGACGCGAACATCGACCACAGGCGTGTTCCTAACCTTTCCACGTTCTTCTCGCGACATGCTCGGGTGCTCCCGGTCTCATCCGACCCACGCGCCTTTCTCCCTGGAGACGTGGTAACTTGGCGCCTGCCGTCGGAGCTGCCTCATATCGGCATCGTCTCCGATCGCCGGTCGGAATCCGGGGTTCCCCTCGTGATCCACAACATCGGCGCCGGCGCCAGGGAGGAGGACATTCTTCTCCTCTTCACCGTCACAGGCCACTACCGCTACTTCCCCGGGCGGCGCCAGTAGCGTGAACCCGGACCCGCAGCGCGTGGTTGCGGGAGGAGGCGTTCTGCGCGCATTGCGGGCGGCTCCATCCCGATCCCGGTCAGCAACGCCGCCTGCGGCCAGAGTCTAGCCCGCATTTCTCACCAACAACCTGCTGCGGCGCGCGATAGGAGCCTGTGGCACGGGCGGGCGGTCACAAGAACCGGGGACAGACAGCCACTTTTCGCTTGCGCGAGTCCATTGTCCTCAGCGAGCTCGGGGCACGAAAAGTGGTGTCTGGCCCCGGTTCTTGTGAAGGCGCCGGCCTTCGCGCGCCTTGTATCTCGAGCCCTCTCATCGCGCCTCGCTACGGTCGTGGTGAGAAAAGCGGGCTAGAAGCGCGGGTGCGGCGACCCGCCAGGTGATGTTCTTGTGGGAATGCCGGCGCAGGCTCAGTTGTCAGCCGATGCCTTCACGACGTTCTCGGCCTGGAGACCCTTGGGTCCCTGCTTGACTTCGAACTCGACCTCCGCGCCGTTGTCGAGGGTGCGATATCCCGTCGTCTGGATCGCGGTGTAGTGCACGAAGACATCCTCGCCGCTGGAGCGCTGGATGAATCCGTAGCCCTTGGCCGCATTGAACCACTTCACGGAACCTTTCTCTCTCTCCATCCGAATCTCCTGGATCGTGGATCTCGCAACGATTGCGCCGGCAAGGACCGCTTCGGACTGCCCGAACACAAATAGCTACGAAGAGCGAGCTCCGTAGCTATGGCCAGCACTTCCCACTGCGGAACCGAATGCAAAACCACACTGCAATTTCAACAACCTGAGCATTGTACGCGGAAAAAGGCGAGGCCGTCAAGGACGCCGGCGGCGCGGCCGCGATGACACAAACGATCCGGCACCCTCCGGCTGCCCCCATTAACGGCGTAGAGCGCTGAGAGGCCAGGCTGATCTCAAGCGGCGGGTACTGGCGGGCCACCCTGGATACGTTTCGAACTTTTCTCCCCCGGCGTGGAGGTCCGGTTGGGCGTGAAGCCCAACCGGATTGATCTGCTAAGCGCCATTTCCGGGGTCAGCTTCGAAGAAGCGTGGGCGGCACGCAATGAGCCCGGGGGGCGAGAGTCGAGCGTAGTGCGCCGCCCGAGGGCGGCGCACTACGCGGTGAAGAGGTCAAGCGCGGTGGGCCTTGCGACGCCGCCAGATCGCAAGCGCGAATGGCAGCATTGCTCCGCCCAACAATAGAACGGAGGCTGGTTCCGGGACCACGTTAACGCCGACCGTCACCGGAAAAGTGCCGGAAGCGAGGAAGGAGTCGGGGTTAACGTTCGGATCCTCGGAGAACAAGGCAAAGTTTACGTGGATGTTTCCCGTGATTAGCCCCGGCGGTGCGGTGCGATCGATGTCAAACTCGCCCAGACCGGCGACCAAAAGGGGATCCCAGTCAACATGCAAGGGACCCAGTCCCGGGCCGACGACATAGAAGTTGCTCGGCAGGTAATCCACGTAGCTCCCGTAGCGCTGACTCCCGTCGAAACTGGAGTCAGTCAACACCATCCAAGCGTCCGGACCAGCGTCCGACAAGTACGTGAGCTCGAATCCCCACCCCACCACCGATTCCGGAGGTCCGCTCACCGAGCCGTTGGATGGGATCGGCACAAATGTGATGGACGCACCGTAAGCCAGCGTGGCAAGAGCGGCGACAAATAGAAAAGCAAGAATGGTTCGTCTCATATCGTTTTCTCCACGTCGTTTCTATCGGAACTGGTTCCCCGAAACCAGTGTGCCAGTGTAGGCGCCGTTCGCCGCACTCCAGGGCATCGTCAGCTTGAATCGAGCCAGGGTGGGACACCCGGTGAAGTTGATGGTGAACGACGTGCTGGCCGAGCCGCTAGCGGCGATATCTCCCAACACAATGGGGTAGCTTGAAGGGGGCGTAATCGCCGGCGTGCACGGACTACCGGCGGTTTGCGTGAGCGTGAAACCCGTGATCCGGGTCGCATAGGATATACCGGAGCTCGGATTCTGGGCGGTCACCGTCCACACGCGCGCGTTCTGGGCGCCCGTTTTGGCGGTGACGAGGAACGACAGCCCCCATCCCGGCAATTGTGTCGGATCGACGGTTCCCCAATACGCCGGCTTGGCCTGCAATCCCGCATCGAACAGCAGCGGCGTGTTCAGACGAGTAATCGGGAAGCTGCTGAGCCAGGTATTGTCGTCCGCCAAGCCCCAGAAGGTGACCGATGTGAGCTTGCCCTTCAACTTGACGAACGCGTCGAAGTACTGCTTATACAGGTAGCCCTGCTGCGCGATTACCGCCGGCGGCACCGTGCCGCCGCCAGCGCCGTAATCGGAGGTGTTGTCGCCCGCATTGTAGACGCTCATGTCCATCTCAGTGATGTGCTGTTCGAGGCCCAGATGCAGGTTCGCGATTGTATTGATGGAGTTCACCATGGCGGCAACCGACGGGTAGTTGATGTTGTTGTGCATCTGATGACCAACGCCATCCAGCGGAATCCCGCGGCGCTTCAGGTCCTGGACAAGTTGGACCAGGCAGGCCAGCCGGTCCGCGTCGGCAGTGCTGTATTCGTTGACAAACAGCTTCGTGCCGAGGGGAGCGAATTCGCGCGCCGCTTCCAGCGCGACGTCGATATAGTACCTGCCGAGCACATTGTAGAAGGGGCCGTGGACCAGGCAGTCCCCTTGGTTGGGATCGATCGGTTCGTTGACCACGTCCCACGCGTACACCTTCGTGCCGAAGTGCTGCACCGTTTGCTGGATGTGCTCTCGGATGTTGGAGATCACGGTCGCCTGGTTGGCCGGGGAATTCGTCCCATCGCCGTAAGCGT
>JBEKLW010000104.1:0-7499 GCA_050008815.1 Bryobacteraceae bacterium | reverse complement strand
CCTGCACGAATTCGCCGGCAGCCAGGACGCCGCGGTGTTCCAATCCCAAATCCGTGATCGCAGGCCTCCTTTCCCCCGCGCTCCACTATCATGGTTCTGGAGGAGATCTACGCCATGAGACCCGTTCCAGCGGACCAGCAGCAAGCACTCGTCAGCCGGCTGATGAGAGCCTGCGGCGGCTCTCACTCGCCGGAGGTGCGCCGCAAGTACTTCCTCTCCGGCCCGCAGTGGGCGGCCGCCTATCAGGGCCAGGCGCTGTTCCACGCGCCCACGCGCCAGGCCAGCGGATTCGAAGACGTCATCCGCAAATACGCCGAGATCGGCGTGGGCTACTGGACGACGCACGACACCGACGTCATACCGACCGAGGCGCTCGGCAAGGAAGAGCAGTCGGCCATCGTCGAGCGTATCAAGACGGCGCTCGCCGACAACGGCGTGAAATGCTCGATGGTGACGACCGAGACCTTCTACCACGCCATCTGGGCCGACAGCCCGGCGGCGCCCTCGCCCGAGGTGCGGGAGTACGCGAAGTTCCGGCTGAAGAACACGGTGAAGATCGGCCATGAGCTGGGCGCGCAATTCGCCGTCTACTGGCCGGGCTCGCTGGGCTACCTCGTCCAGGGCGCCATCGACGAGACCGAGACGCTGCGCTGGTATGCCGAGGGGCTGAACGCCGCCTGCGAGGCCGACATCGAAATCGCCGGGCGCCGCGGCCGCCTGACCCTCAAGCACTGCCTGGAGGCCAAGCCGTTCGAGCCGCAAGCCGAGATCCTGCTGCCCACCAGCGACGCCATGCTGGGATTCATCGGTTCCGGCCTGCTGACGCACCCGGAGATGGTCGGGCTCAACCCCGAGTACCTGCACGAGCTGATGTGGGGCGGCGCGCCGCGGGCCGCGCTGGCCCGGGCGCTGCTGGCGGGCAAGTTGTGGCACTTCGATGTCAACGACGGCTATCGGCTGAAGCACGACGTGGATATCGGCGTTGGCCTGGTGAACCCGCTGGACTGGCTCAACGTCCTGGTGCTGCTGCGTAGCCACGGATACAACGGGCCGTTCAACCTCGACTTTAAGCCTCCGCGTACCACCAGCGACTTCGGCGTGTGGGAGGTCAGCTTCCCCACGGCGGTGGACCGGTTCATCACGCTTTGGGAGATGGCCGGCGAAGTCATCGAGGACCCGATTATCAAGGAGGCCACCGCGGCCCTCAAAGCCGGTGGCGGCGCGGCGGACCCGCGCGACGTCGAAGCCGTCATCGCGGCCAACCGTGAGCTGCTGACGCTGCACGAGCTGATCGCCCACCGCCTGGTGCAGATCCTGCTCGGGTTGCACCGCGGACGCATCGTCGTGCCGGTTTCCTGAGGCGCCGCCGGCGGGCTAGGCAGCCCGCCGGCCCGCGTCCTCGCCGCAACGGGCAGGAGTCGTCATGACGCTTGGCCGGGCACTGATCGCTATCGGAGCCATCTTCGTCCTGGCGGGCCTTTTGCTTTCGCTGGCGGCTCGCCTGCCGCTGCGACTGGGCCGGCTGCCGGGCGACATCCTTATTCGGGGCCGAAACTCCGTTTTCTATTTCCCGCTCGCCACCTGCCTCCTGCTGAGTCTGGCCCTGTCCGGGGTGATGTGGCTTCTGAACCGGCGCTAAGCACGAGTTGGGGTTTTGGTACTCATGGTACTTCTATGACTGAAACGCACCTCTTCATGCGGAATGAATTTGCAGATAGATGTTGCAGAATGCTTGAATTAGTGTGCAAGTGTGGCTAAACTGGAACTGAGCCGGTACGTCCCCGCAGAGAGTACTGGTGCAGGGTGTGAGGGGTGGGCGCACCCGCTACTGGGCGGATCTCGAGTGGTGGCGTATTCGAGAGTGTAGGAATCTGGAGTTTCCAAGGGATGTCTTTGGGCCTGCTCACGCGTAGAGTATCGCGCACGCCGCCTGAGGTGGCGGACGCGGTCTTCCGGTCCTATGTCGAGACATCCGAACTGGTGTGTCAGCTTGGCAGCGTTGACGAGGCCGGCGAGCTGCTTTCCAGGGCGGTCGCGACAGCACAGGAAGCTTGGGGCGAAGATGCGCGGCTGGCGCTCGCGCTCAACCGGCTGGGCGTTCTCCGCTGCCGGCAGGGGCGGCACAGCGAGTCCGAGCGGCTGCTGAAGCGGGCGGTCGCCGTGCTGGAGCGCGCGTCCGGCCCTTCCGCCCCGGATCTGGCCATGGTCCTGACCAACCTGGGGATTCTCTACCGGCTGATCGGCCGGCACGAGCAGACCCGGGCCGTCCTGGAGCGCGCGGTGAGGATCGGGGAGCTTTCCGTCGGGCCCACCGACCTGAGCGTGGCCTGGACGCTGGATGTTCTGGGAGACGTTGAGGCGCTCGAAGGCAATTTGGCCGTCGCCATGTTCCACTACCGCCGTGCGCTGGGCATCAAGGAGGCTGCGCTCGGGGCGGACCACGGGGATGTCGCCGTTACTGCGGGCAAGCTGGCCGAACTCTACTTGCATGAGGGCCGCTTCAACGAGGCCGAGAGGCACTTGGTTCGAGTGATTGGCATCAAGGAGCGGAAAGTCGGCTGGAACCACCCGGCCATGGCCAAGCCGCTGGCCCGCTTAGGCCACCTTTACGCTCGCCAGGGCAAGCACGGGCGGGCCGAGCAGATCGTGCGCTACGCGCTCACTCTGCAGGCCCATGCGCTTCCTTCCGATCACCCCGACATCTTCGCAAGCCTGAAGGAGCTTTCGGAGATCTACCGTGGGTTGGGCCGGTACGCCGCCGCCGACGAGGTCTGGAAGCTGGCCCTGGGCCTCGCGGACGGGACCGAGGATCGCCAGCAGCTCGTCCCGCTCGAGTTCCCGCACCCGCCCCGGATCTCTGGCGAGGGCGCCCCGGCGTTCGAGGTCGGCGGAGCGAACTGAGGCCCGCTTACCTCACGGGCCCGATCTTCTCCAGTGGCCAGTAGACGAACACGGCCTTACCGTAAATGCAGTAGCGCGGAACCAGGCCCCAGTTGCGGCTGTCGTTGGAGGAGTTGCGATGGTCGCCGAGCACAAAGTAGTGGCCGGTATCGACCGTGCGCGGCGCCATCGACTGGGCGTCGCGGTACTGGCCCGGGAGGTAGTCCTCCTGGATCGGTTTGCCGTTGACGCTAACCACGCCGCGGTCGATTGCCACCACTTCACCGGGCAACCCGATCACCCGCTTGATGTACGACTTGCTCTGATCCCCGGGATACCAGAAGACCACCAGATCCCCCCGCTCGATCTCGCCGATGCCGAGGCGATAGATGAACTTGTTGACGAAGATGCGCTCCTGGTCCGCCAGCCCCGGCAACATGCTGGTGCCCTCGACGCGGACGGGCTGGTAGATGAAGACGATCACGACGCCGGCGATGGCAATCGAGATAGCCAGGTCGCGTGCCCAGGCCAGCACCGTCGCGAACGGCCGGTGCCGCGGCCGGGGCAGCGGGTCGCGGGGGGCGTCATCTTCCGTCATGGTTTGGCCGGAGCCGGCTCGGCGAACTCATTATATCTGACGGCCGAATGAGATCCGGCGTTGCAGCCGCACTCTCGGGTGGCTGGGAGGATGCCCGCGCGTGCGCGGCGCGCCGCGCACGCTGCACGGGCTAGCGTTTCTTTCTGGTGATTGTGGCCGAGCGCCAGCCCGCGTTGCCCGCCGCGTCGTAGGCGCGGATGGTGATGGTGTTCGTGCCGATGCGGAGCGGGATCGCGCCAATCTGCCACCAGGCGGCGCCGCTGGCCAAGCCGCCGTTGCCCACCGAGTCTGTCCAGGTGACCCTCACCACTCCGACGTTGTCGGCGGCGGCGCCGCGCATGCTGATCGCGGCGTCATAGGTGAGCACGTTGTTCGAAGCCGGCGCCAGGATGGTGAGCGACGGCGCCACGGTGTCCGCCGTCGGCGGCTTGGGCGGCGTCGGGGGGACCGGCGCGGGCGGCGTGGGCGGATTCGGCGCCGGGGGGGTCGGCGCGGGCGGCGTGGGCGGATTCGGCGCCGGAGGGGTCGGTACGGGCGGCGTCGGTGGCGGATCGGGCGCCGGAGGGTCTGGCACCGGAGGCGTCGGGGGCGGATCTGGCGGCGGCGTGCCGGTGCGCGCCGCGTAGAGCTCGCGGATCGCGGCGATATCATCCGGCGTGAGCGCGGTCACGCGCCGGTAGTAGGGGTACATCACCGTGCCCGGGAGGTCCGAGTGGCCCAGGCCGAGCGCGTGGCCGGCTTCATGCAACGCCACGCTGAACACGTCGACGTCCTCTCCAATCGCCCAGCTCTCATCGTCGTCAAAGTGCATGTCGCCGGCGATCGGCTCCGGATTCGGCGGCGCCGGATAGAAGGTGTGCGCGAGCACGCGGCTGGGGCCGTCGAAGGGGTAGGGGTCGCCGTGGGCGCCCGAGGCGAACAGGATCGAGATGGTCCGCGTGGCCAGCGCGGAAGCCGCCGGCACGAAACTCACCTGGACGTACTCGCTCCATTCGGCCAGCGCGCGCAGCATCTCGTTTTGCGCCGGCAGGCGCGGAAGCCGGCTGGCGAGCGGACCCAGGTAGTAGCCGAGTTCCGCCGCGCCCTGTCCCGGGCCGTCCCAGCCCTCGCCGAGCTTGGCAATGTACTGGCCGACCTGGCCGTAGGGCGTCTGGGGACCCCCGCAGGCGTACACGCGCACGCCGCCGACGAGCTCCGCGGAGGCCGGATACAGGTAGGCCACCTCGTCCCACTCCGCCAGCCTGACAACCTGCTGGGCGGGACCGTCCACCAAGAGGTGGTGGGGAAGAAGATCGGGATGGTGGCGGAGATCCAAGCCGGCGTCGCGAACCAGGGCCTCCGCCTCGAATGGCTCGATATCGGCGTGAAACTCCACCAGGAAAGCTACGGTGTCGCGGTCGATCAGGGAGCTGATCTTGTCCTCGGGCCGCAGCCGCCCGGCCGCGATGATTCCGGCATCGGCGAGGGGCATGCTCTCATCCACCGCGAGCACCAGGCCCGTCTCGGGGACGTAGGCCACCACGGTGGCGCCGCGGCGCTGGAGTTCCTTCACCTGTTCCGCTGATGGGACCTCGCCGAAATCGACCAGGAGATGGGGCCGGGTGAAGGGGCGGTGTTTCGGCGGTCCCGCCAGGCGTTCCGCCTCGGCCCGTCCCACCACCGGGGAACGTGTTTTCAGAAACAGACGAGACTCGGCGGCGCCGAGCTGCGCGGCAACGAGCGCCAGGCCGACGATCCAGAATCGGTTAGCGTTCACATAATCGCTTATCGATTCGCCAGGGCGATATTTGAGCGAAAACGACCCCGTGGGCGGGGGTTTGTCGGGCGGGCGCCGAGGCAGACGCGGTGAGAACTTCGCGCGCCGCCGGCCACAGCGTTAGTGATGATACGCATGGGGTTAGTGGTGTGCACGGCCGCGAGCCTGATGGCGGCGGGCGTCAATTACACGATCACCACCGTTGCGGGCGGGACCTTCTGCGGCGACGGGCTGCCGGCCACGGCCGCCTACCTGGGTGCTCCCGACGGGCTGGCGATCGACCGGGAGGGGAACCTCTACCTCTCCGACTCGCAGGACCACCGCATCCGGAAGATCGATGCCTCCGGTGTCATCACCACCATTGCGGGCAACGGGCACGGGGGCTTCGGAGGCGACGGCGGTCCGGCCGAGGCGGCCCAGCTCGACACGCCCTACGGCCTGGCCATCGACGCCGCCGGCAATCTCTACGTCGCCGACCTCGGCAACCACCGCGTACGGATGATCTCGCTGGACGGCCGCATTCGGACAGTCGCGGGCGGTGGCGGCGCAGGCGCTGCGGCGGCAGGCGACGCCACGGCTGCGCACCTGGTTCAGCCGCGCAACCTGGCCGTGGACCGGCAGGGCAACCTGTACATCTCGGACTTCGGCGACCATCGCGTCTACCGGGTGACGCCGTCGGGCTTGATCGAGCGGATTGCGGGACTGGGCTGGGCAGGGTCGATCGAAGATAGCGACGTGATCCTGGCCGAGCTGGCGCCGCTGCGCGCTCCCGCCGGCCTGGCCGTCGGTAGCGATGGCGTGCTATACATCGCCGACAGCGGCAACGGCCGCGTCCGCAAGATTGAGCGCGGTTTGATGAGCACGGTGCCCGCAGAGGGGCTGGGCCTGCCGACGGGGCTGGCGCTGGATGCCGCCGGGAGCCTGTACGTGGCCGACAAGTCCACCGCCAGGGTGCTGCGGCTGACGCCAGCGCCGGCGGCGCCGGTGGCCGGCGACGGCACCAGCGGCTACTCCGGCGATGGCGGGCCGGCGACTGCGGCGCGGCTGGCCGAGCCGCGGGAGATTCTCTTCGACGCCGCCGGGAACCTCTACATTGCCGACTCGCAGCCCGGCGGGCGCTATCCGGTGGGGATGCTGCGAAAAGTCTCGCCAGACGGGCTGATCTCGACCGCCGCCGGCGGCACGGCCTTCCGGCCGCTGGGCGACTTCGGCCCACCCACACAGGCCCATCTCGAAGCACCCTCAGGGGTTGCGGTTGGGCCGGATGGCGCTCTCTACATCTCCGACCGGCTGGACCATCGCGTGCGCCAGGTTGCCAGCGGCGTGATCCGCACGATTGCCGGCACGGGCCAGGCGGGCTCGGCCGGCGATTCCGGTTTGGCCGTGGAGGCTCAATTGGATCAGCCCGCGGGGCTGGCCATGGACTCTGCGGGCCGCCTCTGGATTGCCGAGGCGGGGGGAAGCCGTGTCCGGCAGGTGACTCCCGGGGGCATTATCACGCGCGTGGCGGGGCTGGCAAGCGGTGAGTTGCCCGGCTATTCCGGCGATGGCAGCGCCGCGACGGTGGCGCGGCTGAACTACCCCGAAGGGGTCGCCGTGGACGCCGCCGGCAGCGCCTACATTGCGGATACCTTCAACCACGTGATCCGCAAGGTGGGGCCCGATGGCAGCATTGCGACCGTGGCCGGCAAGGGCGTGCCCGGGTACGCGGGCGATGGCGGGCCAGCCGCGCTGGCGCTCCTGGATAGTCCCACGGGCGTGGTGGCGGATGGGAATGGGAGTCTCTTTATCGCCGACAGCGGGAACGGCGCCATTCGCCGGGTTGATTTGGGCGGAGCCATGCGCACGATCGCGGTGCAGCTCAGCGCTCCGACCGGGATCGCGATGGACGCCTCGGGCAACCTGTACGTCGCCGATGCGGACAGCCACCGCGTGCTCGAAGTCGCGGCGGATGGCGCCCTCAGGACGATTGCCGGCACGGGCGTGCGCGGCTATGGCGGCGACGGCGGGCCGGCGCTGGAAGCCGAATTGAACGAGCCGGTGGCTGTGGCCGTCGATGCGCGTGGCAACGTCTACGTGGCCGACCGGGCCAACAACCGCATCCGCAGGCTGGCACCGCCCACGCTGCCCCCGGAGCCGCCCGCACCGGAGCCGTTCAATCTGGTGAACGCTGCCAGCATGACCGGTGGGCCGGTGGCGCCCGGCGAGCTGGTGACCCTCTTCGGCACGGGGCTTGGCCCCGAGGACCCGGCCTACGCGCGCTTG
>JBEKLW010000103.1:0-7501 GCA_050008815.1 Bryobacteraceae bacterium | reverse complement strand
GGACCAGGTGCGTCTGCTTGTCGATCTTCAGGTCGATGCCCGCGGGCAGCAGGTACTCGATCGAATGCGAGTAGCCCAGCGTGAAGCTGGCCACGCGCCCCTTGACCTCGGCGCGGTAGCCGATGCCCACCACGTCCAGCTCCTTGCTGAAGCCGGTCGAGACCCCCTGGACGGCGTTGGCCGCCAGCGCCCGCGTCAGCCCGTGCAGCGCGGCCAGTTTCTCGCCGTCGCGCGTCAGTTCCAGCCGTCCATCGCCCTGCCGAACGTGGATGCCCGGCGGAACCTGCACCTTCAGCGTGCCCTTGGGGCCCGCCACTAGCAGTTGATCGCCGATCGTCACCTTCACTCCGGTTGGCAGCGGAATCGGCTTGTTGCCCACTCTCGACATATCAGAACTCCACTAGCTGATCTGGCAGAGGACCTCTCCGCCCACGCGCTGCTGGCGCGCCTGCCGGCCCGTCATCACGCCCTGGGGCGTGGTCAGGATGCTGACCCCCAGGCCGCCCATCACGCGCGGGATCTCCGCGCAGTCGACATACACCCGGCAGCCGGGCCGCGAGACGCGCTCCAGCTCCGAAATCACCGGCTGGGTGTTGGCCTGGTACTTCAGGTAGATCTTGATGGTCTTCCGGGCGCCGTCCTCGGCCACCTTGTAGTTGAGAATGTAACCTTCTTCCTTCAGGATCCGCGCAATCTCCACCTTCAGCTTCGAGGCCGGCACGTCCACCTTGGGATGCCGCGCCTTGAGCGCGTTGCGAATCCGCGTCAACATGTCCGCAATGGGATCAGTGATCATTCCCTATACTCCGAACCTTCCATTCAACGTGGAGACGCGTGGACACGGAGAGAACCTCTTCATGATTCTTCTCTCGGTCTCTGCATCTCCGCAGTTCATTTCCTCACCACGAGGCCTTGATCACGCCCGGGATCTCGCCCGCCAGGGCCAGCTCCCGGAAGCAGATCCGGCACAAGTGGAACTTCCGCAGGTAGCCTCGCGGCCGCCCGCACCGCCAGCAGCGGTTCCGGTGGCGGACGGCGAGCTTCGCCGGGTTCTTGCCGGCGGCCCGGGCCACCCGGATCATCTCCGCCAGCCTGTCGTCCTTGGCTCTCTTGGCTGTTGTCGCCATTCAACCTCTCCCCTCGCCCCGGGCGGCTTCCGCGCCGGAGGCGTACAGCCGCGCCGTTAGCGCCTTCACTGCTTAAACGGCATCCCCAGGTGCCGCAGCAACGCCACGCCCTCGGCGTCCGTCTTGGCCGTGGTCGTGATCGAGATGTTCATGCCCTTCAGCTTCTCGACCTTGTTGTAGTCGATCTCGGGGAAGATCAACTGGTCGCGCATGCCCAGCGTGTAGTTGCCGCGGCCGTCGAACGACTTGGTGGAGACGCCGCGGAAGTCGCGCACGCGCGGCAGCGTCACGTTCACCAGCCGGTCTAAGAACTCGTACATCCGGTCGCCGCGCAGGGTCACCATGCACCCGATCGTCATGCCGGCGCGCAGCTTGAAGGCGGCCACCGATTTTCGGGCCTTGGTCACCACCGGCTTCTGGCCCGCGATCGCGGTCAGCTCGGCCAGGGCGCCGTCCATCAGCTTGGGGGTCTGCGTCGCCTCGCCCAGGCCGATGTTGATCGTGATCTTATCCAGCTTCGGCACGGCCATGAGGTTGGGGTAGCTGAACTCCTTGATCAGGGCCGGCACGGCCGCGTTCTTATAAAGTTCCTTGAGCCTGGCTGCCATACTATTTCTTCATCTCCAGCGGCCCGCCGCACTTGCGGCAGATCCGTGTCCGCCGCGCCTTGCCGCCGCCGCTCATCTCCACCTTGTGGCCGATCCGGGCCGGCCCGCAGGTGGGGCACACGATCATCAGGTTCGAGACCGCAATGGGGCTCTCGCGCTCGGCGATGCCGCCCTTGATCTGCTTGGCCGGGTTCGGCCGGGTGTGCCGCCTCACCGTCTGCACGCCCTCCACCAGCGCCCGGCCGGTCTTGCGGCTCACGCTGAGCACGCGTCCCTGCTTACCCTTGTCCTTGCCCGCAATCACCTTGACGATGTCGTTCTTGCGGAGCTCGATCCGCAGCAGGCCCTCCTGCGACCCGTTGCGGCGCGTTTTGATAGCCATTTTCGGGCGGGGCATCTCAGATCACCTCCGGGGCGAGCGACACGATCTTCATGAACCGCTTGTCGCGCAGCTCACGGGCCACCGGCCCGAAGACGCGGGTGCCGACCGGCTCGCCTTCCGGGGTAATCAGCACCGCCGCGTTGGAATCGAACCGGATGTAGGTGCCGTCCTTGCGGCGCGTCTCCTTGCGCATGCGGACGATGACGCAGCGCACCACCTTCCCCTTCTTGATCGCCGATTCCGGGGCCGCTTCCTTGACGCTCGCCGTTACCACATCCCCCAGGCCCGCGCGGAGGCCTTTGTCCCCGCCGCGCGGCAGGATGCACCGCAGCCTGCGGGCGCCGCTGTTGTCGGCGACCTCCAGCATGGTTCGCATTCCGATCATGACAATCTCCTCGACTCGCTCAGCCCTTCAGGGTCTGGTCGGTTGCCTCGGGCTCCGACGTGGCCGTGTCCTCGACGCCCACCAGCGCCGCGCGCCGGATCACCTCCGCCAGCCGCCAGCGCTTCAGCCGGCTCAGCGGCCGCGATTCGACGATCCGCACCACATCCCCCACCCGCGCCGTGCTTTCCTCGTCGTGCGCGTAGAACTTCCTGCGCCGGCTGACGATCTTCTTATAGAGCCGGTGCGGCACGCGCCGCGAAACCTCGACCACGATCGTCTGCGCCATCCGGGTCGAGACCACCTGGCCGACCTTCTCCTGCTTGTGACCCTTCACCGTCTCGTCCGCCATCGCTCATCCCTTCTCGGCCGCCGGGGAAGCCTGCCGGGCCGCCTTCGCCTGTCGCTCGTTGAGCACCGTCAGGATCCGCGCCTTGTCGCGCCTCAGGCCGCGGTACTTCTTAACCCCGTCCATCTGGCCCATGCCCATCTGGAAGCGCAGGTGGAAGAGCTGGTCGTCGATGTCCCGCAACTGGATCTCGAGCTCCCTGCTGTCCAGGTCCCGAACCTTCTCCGCATTCATAGCATCGCTCCTACTCGACTCCGGGCCGCTCGACGATCTTGGTCGGGATGGGCAGCTTGTGCGCCGCCAGCCGCATGGCCTGCTGGGCTATCTGGCGGGTCACGCCTTCCATCTCGAACAGCACGCGGCCGGGCTTGACCACCGCCACCCAGCCCTCCGGAGCACCCTTGCCCTTGCCCATGCGGGTCTCAGCGGGCTTCTTGGTAATCGGCTTGTCCGGGAAGATTCGGATCCAGACCTTGCCGCCGCGCTTGATGAAGCGCGTCATGGCGATGCGCGCGGCTTCGATCTGCCGGTCCGTGATCCAGGCGCATTCCATCGCCTTCAACCCGTAATCCCCGAAAGCCAGCGAGCCGCCACGCCAGGCTTTGCCGGTCCGGCGGCCCCGCTGCTGCTTTCTGTACTTGACCTTCTTCGGCATCAACATGGTCAACGAACTCCTGAATCAACGCGCACGCGCCGGAGCGCAGCCAACCGCACGGGCCTCCCCCGGCGTTCCTCTCTGGCACTGCGGCGCAAAGTCACTGTTTCTCCTCCGGGCTGGCGGGCTGCGGGCTGGCCGGCTCCGAACTGGCGGGCTCCGGGCTGGCCGACTCCAGGCTGGCCGACTCCAGGCTGGCGTGCTCCAGGCTGGCCGGCTCCGGGCTGGCGGGCTCCGGGCTGGCCGTCTCCGGGCTGGCGGGCTCCGGGCTGGCATGCACCGGGCTGGCCGGCCGCGGGGCCTCCTGGCGCAGTTCCTGTTTCCAAGCCGGCGATGGCGGCGTCATGGGCGGCAGGATCGGCGCCGGGGTTCGCGCCGGCTGCGGCAGATCCGCCGGCGCCATCTGGACGGCGGGACCGGCCGGCTCGACCGGCGGAGGCGGAGGCGAAAGGGGCGGGCGCCGCTCGCCGCGCTCGCCGCGCTCGCGCCGGTCGCGCGGCACCCGCGGCCGCGGCTCCGGCTCGCTCGACAGGCCCTTGCGCATTTGCGCCTCCAGCAGGTCTCCCTTGTAGACCCAGCACTTGACCCCGATCACGCCGTAGGTGGTGTAGGCCTGCGCGAAGCCGTAGTCGATATCGGCCCGCAGCGTGTGCAGCGGAAGCTGGCCCTGCAGGTACCATTCGCTGCGCGCGATTTCGGCGCCGTTCAGCCGGCCCGAGACCCGCACCTTGATGCCCCGGCAGCCGAAGCGCAGCGCCGAGTCCACGGCCTTGCGCATGGCCCGGCGGAACGCCACGCGCTTCTCCAGTTGCAGCGCGATGGATTCGGAGACCAGTTGCGCGTCCAGCTCCGGCTTGTGCACCTCCTGGATGTCGATGAACACGTCCCGCTTGGTCCGCTTGGCCAGGTCCTGCTTCAGCTTCTCGATCTCGGCGCCCTTGCGTCCGATGACGATGCCGGGCCGCGAGGTGCGAATGGTGATCCGCAGCTTGTTGCCGGGCCGGTCCACCTCGACCGAGCTGACGCCGGCGGCCTTCAGCCGCTTGCGCAGGTCGTCCTTCAGCTCCAGGTCTTCCATCAGCAGCTTGGCGTACTCCTGCTTGGCGAACCAGCGCGACCGCCAGGTCTTGCTGACGCCCAGCCGAAATCCGTACGGATGTACTTTCTGTCCCATCGTCTGTCCCTAGCTCTCCGAGACCGTCTTCTGGTCGGATACCGTGATCGCGATGTGCGCCGTCCGCCGCTGGTAGCGGAAGGCACGGCCCATTGGCGCCGGGCGCAACCGCTTGGTCCGCGGCCCGTCGTTGACGTAGGCTTCCAGGACCACCAACTGGTCCACGTCCAGGTCGGTGAAGCGGTTCTCGGCGTTGGCGATCGCCGAGCGCAGCACCCTTTCCACCGCCGGCGCGATGCGCTTGTTGACCGCGCGCAGGATGTTGATGGCCGCGCCGGCGTTCTGCCCGCGGATCAGATCCACCACCAGCCGCGCTTTCTGCGGCGAGCAGCGTATGTAGCGTGCTTCAGCTCTTGCTTCCATGACTCATCGCCCTTGGCCGCGCCTAGGCGGGCTTGGCCGTCTTCTCCGTGGCCGCTTTCGCCGAGTGCCCCCGGAAGGTCCGCGTCGGCGAAAACTCGCCCAGCTTGTGCCCGACCATGTTCTCGGTCACGTACACCGGGATGAACTTCTTGCCGTTATGCACGGCCACCGTGTGCCCGACGAATTCCGGCAGCACCGTCGAGCGCCGCGACCAGGTTCGGAGCACCTTCTTCTCGTTGCGGACGTTCATCCCCCGGATCCGGTCCTCCAGATGCGCGTCGGTGAACGGCCCCTTCTTTACGCTGCGACCCATAGACTCTCCAAAAACTCGCTCAAGAACGTTCCTTCCGCCCGCCCCGCGCCGCCGCCGCGCCCCAGGCGCCCAGCCGCGCGGTTAGCGCTCCTCAACCGTGCTTCTTGCGTGTCACGATCCATTTGTCGGTCCGCTTGTTGTTGCGTGTCTTGAAGCCCCGCGTCGGCTGGCCCCAGGGCGTCACCGGGTGCCGGCCGCCGGAGGTCTTGCCCTCGCCGCCGCCATGCGGGTGATCCACCGGGTTCATCGACACCCCGCGGTTGTGCGGCCGGCGGCCCAGGTAGCGCTTGCGGCCCGCCTTGCCCAGCGAGATGTTCTCGTGATCCAGGTTGCCCACCTGGCCGATCGTCGCCATCGACTCCACCGGCACGCGCCGCACCTCGCCCGAGGGCAGCTTCAACAGCGCGAAGTCGCCTTCCCTGGAGACCAGTTGCGCCGAGGCGCCGGCCGAGCGCGCCATCTGCCCGCCCTTGCCCGGCCGGAGCTCGATGTTGTGCACCACGGTGCCCGCCGGGATGTTCTTCAGCGGCAGCGCGTTGCCCACCAGGATGTCGGCCTCCGGCCCGGAAATCACCGTGCGGCCCACCTCCAGCCCCACCGGGTGCAGGATGTAGCGCTTCTCGCCGTCGGCGTAATGCAGCAGGGCCAGGCGCGCCGAACGGTTCGGGTCGTACTCGATCGCCGCCACGCGGGCCGGCACGCCCGTCTTGTCGCGCTTGAAGTCGATGACGCGGTACGACCTCTTCGCCCCGCCGCCGCGCCACCAGATGGTGATCTCCCCGCGCGAGTTCCGCCCGCCCGTGCGCTTCTTGCCCACGGTGAGGGATTTCTCCGGCCGCTGTTTGCTGATCTCCGCGCGCGCCTCCACGGTCTGGAAGCGCCGCGTGGGCGTGTAGGGCCGATAGGTCTTGATTGCCATATCAGATCTCCGCGTATTCCGGCACGTTTTGGCCCTTCTTGAGCCGCACGTAGGCCTTCTTCCAGTCCGACCGGTAGCCCGAAAACCGCCCGCGGCGGCGAAGCTTGCCGAGGCCATTCACCGTGCGCACGCTTTCCACCTTGACTTTGAAGATCTTCTCCACGGCGGCGCGAATTTCGATCTTGTTGGCTTCCGGCGCCACCTGGAAGCAGAGCGTGCGCTCGGCCTCCTTCTTGGCCACGCCCTTCTCGGTCACCACGGGACGGAGGATCACATTCTGAGTCTTCATTGTGAAAGCGCCTCCGAGAGTTTCCTGGCCGCCGCCTCCGAAAGAAGAACCTCGCGGTGCTCGAGCAGTTGGTAGGTGGTCACATCGTGGCTCGCCAGGAGCGTCACGCCCTCGATATTGCGCGAGCCGAGCTGGAGGTTGCGGTTCTGGGCGTCGTTATCCACGAGCAGGACCGTCTTCCCGGGGGCGAGGCTCTTCAGCGCCGCGGCCACGGTCTTGGTCTTGTGGTCGGCGAAGGCAAACGCCTGCACGACCTTCAGCTCGCCGTCCCGCAGCTTGGCCGAGAGCGCCGAGCGCAATGCCCCCAACAGCATCTTCCGCGGCAGCCGGTAGCTGTAGTCCCGCGGGATCGGCCCGTGCGCCGTGCCGCCGTGCCGCCACAGCGGCGAGCGGATCGAGCCTATCCGCGCCCGGCCCGTGCCCTTTTGCTTCCACAGCTTCCGGCCCGACCCGGATACCTCGTGCCGCGTCTTGGTCTTGGCCGTGCCGCGCCGTTGGCCCGCCTGGTAGTGGCGCACCGACTCGTAGATCAGCGCCTGGTTCACTTCGGCGCCGAAGACGCTGTCGGGGAGCTCCACCTCGCCGACTTTCTGGTTGTTAAGATCGACCACGTCCACAGTTGGCATGCTTCACCTCTTCGCCCGCCGCACCACGACGTAGCCGCCGTTGGGCCCCGGCACCGCGCCCTTGACTACCAGCACGTTGTCCTCGAGCTTCACATCCACGATCTCCAGATTCCGCACCGTGACGCGCTGGTCCCCCATGTGCCCGGCCATGCGCGTGCCCGGCCAGACGCGGGACGGGTAGCTGGAGGCCCCGATCGAGCCCGGCGCGCGGTGGAACATCGAGCCGTGCGACGCGTCCCCGCCGCGGAAGTGGTGCCGCTTGACCACGCCGGCGAACCCGCGGCCCTTGCTGATGCCGATGACATCCACCTTTT
>JBEKLW010000102.1:0-7521 GCA_050008815.1 Bryobacteraceae bacterium | reverse complement strand
CGATACTACCGCATCGACGCCAGCCTGCCCTACTTCATCCCGGCGCCGACGTTCATCGGCACCTTTGGCGCATTCATCCGGATCCGCTCGCCGATCTACTCCAAGCAGGTGCTCTTTGACGTGGGAATCGCCGGGCCGCTGGCGGGTTTCCTGCTCCTGCTGCCCCTGTTGGGGATCGGCCTGGCGCACTCGAAGGTCCTGCCGGGGATCGCCCACCGCGGCGACCTGGCATTCGGCGTTCCGCGGCTTCTGTGGCTGCTGGAGCGGGCGGTGTTTCCGGGCGTCGCGACCGCGGACATCTACCTGCACCCGGTGGCGCGGGCAGCCTGGGTCGGCATTTTTGCCACGGCGCTCAACCTGCTCCCCATCGGCCAGCTCGATGGCGGCCACATCCTGTACTCCTTCGTCGGGGAGCGGCACAAGCTGCTTTCGAAGATCTTGATCGTCGCGCTGGTGCCCCTGGGCATTGTCTACTGGCCGTGGTTTCTCTGGGCGGCCCTGCTGCTGATCTTTGGGTGGCGGCACCCGCCGATCTTCGATTCTTCGCGGCTGGGCGCGGGCCGGCAGTGGCTGGGCTGGCTGGCGCTGGTAATCTTTGCGCTATGCTTCATGGCGGCGCCCGTTGTCAGCCTCGTTCGGTAGAACCGCATGAAGATCTCGGCGACCATCATCACCTGCAACGAGGAGCGCAAGATCGCCCGCACCATCGAAAGCCTGCGCTGCTCGGACGAGATCCTGGTGGTGGACAGTGGTTCGACCGACCGCACCGTGGAGATCGCCGGGAACCTGGGCGCGAAGGTGATCGAAAGCCACTGGCGGGGATACTCCCAGCAGAAGAACTTCGCCGCCGAGCAGGCGGCCAACGACTGGATCCTCTCGCTCGACGCCGACGAGGTCTTGAGCGAGGCGCTGGAGGCCGAGCTCTGGCAGTTGCGCAAGAAGGGCCCCGCCCACGACGCCTACACCATGCCGCGTCTGGCGCAGTACATGGGCCGCTGGATCCTGCATTCGGGCTGGTATCCGGACCGCAAAGTGCGGCTCTACGACCGCCGCAAGGCATCCTGGGCGGGAGAGTTCGTCCACGAGTCGGTTCAGGTGAACGGCACGCTCGGGCACCTGCAATCGAACATCCTGCACTACAGCTACGACTCGCTCTCCGAGCAGATGAAGTCGATTGACCGGTACACAACGCTGGCCGCGCAGGAACTGGTCGCACGCGGCCAGAAGGTCCACTGGCGCAACCTCATCCTGGATCCGATGTGGACCTTCGCGCGCACGTACTTCTTCCATCTCGGGTTCCTGGATGGACTGGAAGGCCTCACCATCGCGGAGATGGCCGCCACCTACACCTACCTGAGATACGCCAAGGCGCGATACATGTCGTAGGGTGCATCATGATCGACCCGCGCACAAAAACCGGGGCCAGACACCACTTTTCGCGCTCCAAGCTCTCCGAAGACAACGGACTCGCGCAAGCGAAAAGTGGCTGTCTGTACCCGGTTTTTGTGAGGACGCCGGCCGAGCGCAGCTTGAGTGGATGCGGCCCTATCACGCACCTCACGGTCAGCACCGTATCCCCACTAGCCGAGCCGCGACCGGAAGGGAGCGGTTGCCTGGGGCCGGCAGCACGCTTCTGCGGCGGAGCCGCGGTGCCGTGCGGCTAGCACCGCGCCGCAGCAGATTGCTGGTGAAACACCCCGGCTACCCGAGCAACTCTTCATAGACCTTCAGGGTCTCTTCCGCCGTGCGTCTCCAGGTAAACTGCCTCGCCCGCGCCAGGCCCCGGTCAATCAACTCCTGCCGGACGGCCGGCGACTCGACCGCGGTTGTGGCTCCGGCCGCGATGTCGGATGGGTCGCGAGGGTCTACATACAGCGCGGCGTCCCCACCCACCTCCGGAAGGGCCGAGGTCCCGGAGGCAACCACGGGCAGACCGCGGGCTAGCGCCTCGAGCATTGGGAAGCCAAACCCTTCCTCCAGGGAAGGGAACAGCAAGGCGCTGGCGGACTGGTAGAGGACTTGCAGCCGATCCGCCGGAACGTATCCGAGCACCTGGACGCGAGCTTCCAGCCGCTGCTCGCGGATGAACGCATGGATCGCTTCGCTTCCGTAACCGTCGCCGCCCGCCAGGACCAGTCGGTAGCGCTCCGGCAGGAGCTGCAAGGCCCGCAAGGCGCCGATAACGTTCTTGCGGGTTTCGAGCACGCCCACCGTAAGCAGCATATGGTTCCCCTCTCCCACCAGACGCTCCCGCTCCCGCAGGCGCGCCTCGGGCGGGATTGGCTTTTCGGGCGCGTCAACGCCGCCCGGGATGACCCGAATGCGCTGCCGGTCTACGCCGCAATGCTGAAGGAGCTGGGCGGCCGTGTACTCCGACAGCGTGAGAATGCGGTCCGCGCGGGCGAGCGCCTCGCGGAGCAGGCTCGAGAACTTCCGCTGAAACTCGGGCGTCGAATAGGCGGGTCCGGTAATCGGGAAGACGTCATGGACGGTGACGACCTCCCGCCGGAAGCGGAACGCCGGTGGCCGCTGCGCAATGCTGTGAAACAGCTCCGCCTGCCACGGCAGCCAGAACGTGAAGGGCCGCTGAAACAGCCGGACGGAAAATGTGGGGCCCCCGGGTCTCCCTACGGCGGGGCGTAAAAACTCGCGCCGTTTGGAGCATCGCGACAGCCGGTAGCACAGCAGAAAGTGGCGCCGAGTATCGAGCTCCGCCAGCGACTCGATTAATCTCCTGGAGTAAGTCGCAATTCCGGTAGGGTTCGTATCCAATATGTAAGTGGCATCCAGCGCAATCGTGGCCATTTCACTTCACACCGAGCTGCACACGTCGGCACATCGAATTCGCACGATTGACGATCTTAGCATCCCGGGGCAGGCCACCACACGGTTTGGGGCCGCCGCGTTTCGCGGCCGGGAGCGGTTCTTGGACGCTGCAATGCCGGCTCTCGTGCCCGCATCGGGGCGGGGCGTGCCTCGCCCCGGGGTGATAGCATTATCCAAAGGGGACTAGATCCATGCTTCAGACCCGTGTCTTCCTGGCCACCCTGCTTGGGCTCTTTTGCGCTTGCGATCTGATTTTAGCCGAGGCCCCCCACGTTCGTGCCTGGCAAGACTCGATTCGCCTTCCTACTTACCGCGAGGGTGATGCCGACCCCAACCCCCAGTTCTCCGCTTTCACCTACCGAACCCCCAATTATCCCTATCCGCTGCGCACGAACCTGAGCAAGGACCGTTACAACGAGACGTGGCGGGTGCTGAATCTCGAGAATGAGTACCTCCTCTGCCGCGTTCTGCCCGACCTCGGCGGCCACCTGTATAGTTGCCGCGACAAGCTGAGCGGCCGCGAGATGTTCTACGCCAACCCAGTCATCAGGAAAGGCCTCATTGGTCTCCGCGGCGCTTGGGTTGCGCTCGGCATCGAATCGAACTTCCCCGTCGCGCACGCTCGTCATACCGTTTCTCCCGTCGATTTCGCCCTCCGAACCGAGTCCGATGGATCAGCCGGCGCCATCGTCGAAGACATCGACCGCGTCACCGGGATGCAGTGGCGAGTCGAATACCTGCTCCGGCCGGCCAGCGCCCTTCTCGAACAGCGTGTGACCCTCTATAACCGCAGTAGCACCCGCCGGCCGTACGCTTGGTGGGCCAACGCCGGCATCGAGCTCGACGACCCTGCCACGCGTTTTGTGCTGCCCACGCGACTAGTGGGCACCCACGGATCCACGGAAATCGATGCCTGGCCGATCAGCCCGGCTGGAGCGGATGAAAGCCTCGTTGCCGCTTACAAGCAATCGGCTAGCTGGTTTGCCTACGGCTGCCGCGAGCCGTTCTTCGCCGTCTACAAGCCCGGCACCCGAACCGGAGTCGCGCATTTCGCCGATCCGAACGTCGTCCTCGGCAAGAAGATCTGGTTGTGGGGTTCTGTAGAGGATGGCTACGTTCGCCGCGAACTGACCGACAACTTCCCTTCCTATGTCGAGATGCAGGGCGGGCTGTTTCAGAATCAGGAGACGTTTGAGTTTCTGGAGCCCGAAGCGTCCAGGACCTTTTCCGAATACTGGATTCCCATCCGCGATCTGGGCGGTGTCTCTCGCGTGACCCGGGACGCGGTGGTGAATCTTGAGCGCCGTGTGGATTCATCCAAGGGTCCCGTCCTGCTGCTGGAACTGAGCGTAACTCATGTCGTCAGAGACGCCGCCATCCGCTTGCTCAACGCGGGGCAACCTGCATTCGAAACGCGCGCCGATCTGGATCCGGCCCGCACGTACACACACGTCCTGGAAAAGCCCGCCGCCTCGGTTTACACATTTCAACTGGTCGATTCGCGAGGATCGATACTGCTCGAGCATACCGAAGGCCACTACGATGCTCTGGCTCCCGAACAAGCCAGGCTCGGGAAACAACCCCAGGCGGCCTGGGACGGACCCGAGACGGAAGCTTTTCTGCTGGCCCGGGGAGACTACAACGAGCTGCATCAGCAGTGGAGTTTCGCCCTCCACGACTACACCACGGGCCTGCAACGGTTCCCGGGCAGCGTTCCCCTTCAAAAGGCCGGGGGGCGCCTGGCCTTGGGCCTGAATCGTTTTGAGGAAGCCGCGGACCTGCTGGCGCGCGTCCACGCCGCTGCTTCATCTGATGATGAAGCGGCCTACTTGCTCGGAGTGGCGCAGGCGATGCTCGGCCGCCATGACGAGGCTCGCCGGACGCTTTCTCAAGTGCGCCCCGCTTCGGCCTTCGGTGCGCCGGCCGCGCTCCAGCTTGCCGGTCTTGCCGCCCGTGCCAAGGATGACTCCGGCGCTCTCGCCGCTTTGAAGCCGTTGCTTTCCGCGCGCTCCGGACCTGCTCGCCCCGGCGCTTTCGAAGTCGCTCTCCTCCGCCGCTCGGGCCGCCAGCAGGAGGCCAGACAGCAACTCGCCGTGTGGCGGACCCTCGACCCTGCCGACAGCATGCTGCGCTTCGAGAACACCCTGCTGGGCGCCGATGACGCGGAACTTTGGATGCATCTCGCCGCCGACTCTGAGCGCGTATTGAGCCTCGTGGAGGAGTATCTGAACCTGGGGATGAATGACGATGCTCTGCGCCTCCTCGACCGCTCCTATCCGCCCGTCGCCCCGCAAGAGATCGAGCCCGGCGCGGTTCCGCCGGCGCAAAGCCCTCTGATTGCCTACTACCGCGCGTACTGCCGTACCCGGTTAGGTCAGGACCCCTCGGTCGATCTACGCGGCGCGGCAGAGACTTCCACGCGCTACGCGTTCCCTTCGCGACCGAGTTCCTTCGGGGTGCTGAAGAACGCGCTCCAGTCCAACCCGTCGGACGCCACGGCGCACTTCCTGCTAGGACGCTGGTTCATGCACGGCTTGATGGTCGATGACGCGATCGCCGAATGGCAGAAAGCGCGTTCGCTGAATCCTCGCCTCCCCGAACTGTACCGCGATCTCGGCAAGGCTTTGACGACACTCAAGAGGGATGTAGTTAGCGGGCTGATCGTGCTGAAGGAGGGCCTGAAGTTGGACCCCGGGAATCCGGAACTGCGCGCTGCGCTGGAGAGCGCGGGCAGGAGTCTCATGCCCGTCGTGCCCTCTCCGACAGGAGGTCCTCCGGCTGGATCGCCAGCGACCGGTCAGCCTTCCTCGCCCGTCGAGGTCGCCTCGGTGGCGATGCTCAGAGCGGCGTCCGGAAGCCCCGATGAGGCCGCGCGGCTGTTCGATGCCCGCGTTTTCTCCGCCGAGAGGCAGCCCGACGAAGTTCGCCGGGCCTACATCGAAGTGCAATTGCAGAAGTTGATGTCGCAGGCGCGCTCCGGGCAGTGTCCGGCGGCCATCGAAGGCCTTGACAGGCTCGGCGACGAGGATAAGCGCCTGCCCTTCACGTTCCACAGTTTCAACAACTTCATGAAGCCTCCTCACTTCCAGTACTACCTGGCCGTGCTCGAAGCATCCTGTCGTGAGGACAAGAACGCCCGCAAACGGTGGACGAGAGTCAGCCAGATGAATGAGTCCCTTCCTTCGCCGGAAGTTGTTTTCCCGCTTCTGGCCGCCTGGAGGCTCAGCCCCGAGGATGCGAAACCCAAGATCGCCTCCCTGCTCGAGTCGGTCCGCGCCGCGCTCGCCAAAGCGGAAGACGAATCGCGGCCGCCTCTGATGTATGTTGAAGCGATGCTGCTCCGCGCCCTCGGCCAGGACGAACAGGCCGCCCTCCGACTCCAGGAGGTTGTCAGGGCAACCAAGGACGTCAGGCTCCAGTGTTTGGCCCTGCTCGAGCTGCGCGAAATCCTCGGCGCCGCCAGGTAGGACTCCTAGCCCGGATGTTTCACCACGATCGTAGCGAGGCGCGATGAGAGGGCTGCAGATACAAGGCGCGTGAAGGCCGGCGCCCGGAGGCGTACTTGAACAGTACGTCGAGGACGCCGGCCGAGCGCAACGCAGTAGATGCGGCCCTATCGCGCGCCGCAGCAGATTGCTGGTGAAACATCCGGGCTAGCTCTGCTCCGGCGTTGCGAAACGAGGAACCCCGGGTTGCGCGCAGTTCGGCGTGTACGTTATTCTCAGTCCTCCTTCGATGGCAACGTAAAGCGAAGCGAGAAGCCTTTGACCACGCTTCACATCGATTTGGGCCGTCAGTGGCGCGGCGGGCAGAACCAGGCGCTGCTGCTAGTCCAAGGTCTGCGGGCGCGCGGGCATGCGGCGGAGCTGGTGGCGCTGCGCGGCTCGCCGCTGGCCGAGCGCGCGCAGGCCGCCGGCGTGCGTGTGCACCAGGTGGGGGGGCGGGCGGCACGGCTCCAGGCGGCGCTGCTGCTCAGGAAGCTGCTCGACCAGACGCGGTATGACCTGGTGCACTGTCACGATGCGCATGGTCTGACGGCGGCCTGGCTGGCCGGCGTCCACAAGCATGCGCCTGTGGTGGCATCCCGGCGCGTGGCTTATCCGGCGTCGCGGAAGCCCTTCGCCCTGGCCCGCTATCGGAGTGCTCAAAGGATCATCGCGGTCTCACGCTTCGTTCGGGAGGGCGTCCTGGCCTCCGGGTTGCCAGGCGAATGGGTCGAAGTCGTTTATGACGGCGTCGAAGTGCCGCGGTTGCCCGAGCCGGAGGAGCGCCTGGCTGCGCGCCGTCGCTGGGTCGTTCCCGACGCCAGCGACCGAGCGCTGCTGGGCTGTGTTGGCTACTTACTCCCGGAGAAGGCGCAGGACTTACTCATCCGGGCGTTGCCCTTGGTGCGGGAACGCTATCCGGGTTGCCGTCTGGTGCTGGCGGGCGACGGGCCTTGCCGGCGCCGCCTGGAGCGGCTAGCGCTCCAACTGGGAGTGGGAGAAGTGGTCGAGTTCGCGGGCAAGGAAGGGGTGGTGGTTCTGCCCGGCGCGTTGACTCCGACGGAGGTGATTACGGCCTGGAAGGCCTCCGCAGACTTCGTCAAAGTTTTTCCTTGTGCGGAAATGGGAGGCGAGGTCTACATCCGTGCTCTGAAGGCGGCGTTATCTCAGGTGCCGATGGTCGCTGCGGGAGGCGTAACTTTATCGACGG
>JBEKLW010000101.1:0-7548 GCA_050008815.1 Bryobacteraceae bacterium | reverse complement strand
CGGCCTCCGCCGGGCCCCGGCAGGAGGCTTCCATGCGGATCGCCAGCCCCTGGCCGGACGGCGTGGCCGAAAGCACCACCGTGTTGGCTGCCAGCAAGGCCCGCGCGAACATCCGCGTCCCGGCTGGCAGGGCGTCCGTGCTCCGCAGCGCCGCCACCGGGATAATCGACCAGACCGGCTGCGCTGGGAGCTTCATCGGCTGCCGCGGCCGCCGGATCTGGAGCTGTGTCGCCGCGTACTCGTCGCTGCTGACCGCCAGGGCCAGGATGTTTCGCTGGAGCGGGAAATAGGAGATCTGGCGGTCCGGTGCGCTCCCGCTCACCCGGCACAGCGTGTTGTGGCACGTGCCGCCCTGGCTGGCGACGTACTCATTCAAGTTCCTCCAGTCGAACCGGCCGCGAAGCAGGAAGTACGTGCCGCTGAGATGAAAGGAGACCAGCGCCGAGTCCAGGTCGTTGAGATAATCGAACCCCGTGCGGTCCACGAGTGCGCGATACTCGGGCGCCTGCGACACCCTTGCGGCTCCCAGCACCGACACAACCCCCGCCTCCCGCAGCGCCTTGAGGTCCACGTAGAGGATGACCGCGCCGTCGGAAGGCAACCGGGAGAGCAGCGCCGCCGTCGAGCGGGTACGCCCGCGGCGCCAGGCGACGCCCGCAATCACTGCTCCGCACAGCAGCGCCAGCAGCAGCAGGAGCAGCCACGGCGGAACGCGATGGTTCACACCCTTGAAGATACACGATCACGCCGGCCGAATCGCGGCCGGTGCGCGGCGCCTCGCTTCGAACGGTGTGAGGAGATCGGGCTATCGCGCACCGCAGCAGGTTGCTGCTGCCAGGTGCGGCTAGCGCCGGTGCGGGCGGGGCTGCTCGTGCGCCGCGAAACTGACGTTGTGCACGTCGTGGTTGGTGACGGCCACCGTGTGAAACGTCGGCGTGAAGCGGTACAAGCCCTGCGACGGCCGGATGTTGTACGTGCCGGGCGTGAGGTTGTGGAAGATGTACGTCCCGTCCGGATGCGTGGCCGTCGAATGCCGCGCCCCATGCGGACCTGTCGCCACCACAGTGGCGTGATGCGGTGCCTCCAACCCGCTGATGTGGCCTGAGATCGAGTGTCTCGGCGGCGGTAGGGGCCGGGGTTTCGCGCTGGAAGCCGCCTGAGCGCCAGGCGCGTTGATAAGAGCCAGCAGGATGCATCCCGGAAGCAGGAACCGGGTTCTCAGAGTCATGCTACCTCCTCGATGCTTCTGTCATTGAAGCAAAGCGCCCGCACGCGGTCAAGCGAATCCTTCCCCGGCGCCGTCGGCGCCCTCCGCGGCCCGACGTACCGAGCCGGATCGGCTCCTCTAGTGCGAACGCTTCGCTACGATCGTGGTGAAACATCCGGGTTAAGCCTCTGCATCCCAAGCGTCGGCTCGAAGCCGACGCTGCAAGCTGTCCGTCTGCGGATGCCAAGGGGCGGCAAAGCTCGCGCCACAAAAGAGAGCCGACAGCTATCAGCTTTCAGCTAGCAGCGGACAACCGACTGAAAGGCTGCGCCACGGGCGAGAGCTACGAGCCCTCAGTCACCTCAGCGGAATAGCGGTGGAATTCGCTACGCCTTTACGCGCGCGGCTTCGAGCAGGGCGCGCTTGACGGCCGCGTGCACGAGCTGGACCTTGTAGCCGTTGCCGCTCAGGGGTGCGGCGCCCTCGGTGGCCGCCTTGCCGGCTTCCTCGGCCAGGGCCGCGGTCAGCGCTTTGCCCGCGACGGCGGCCTCGGCCGCCGCGGCCCGCCAGGGAATGGGCGCGACGTGCCCCAGCACGATCCGGGCGCTGGCCACCAGATTACCTTTCATCTTCAGGGCCACGGACGCCGTCGCGAGCGGCCAGTCTATGGCGGTCTTCTGCCGCACCTCGTAGGTGGCGTTGCGGACGCCCGCCGCGGGTGGAATCACAATCTCGGTCAGAATCTCGTTGGGCCGTAGGGCGATCTCCCGCGCCGAGTCCTCTAGCGGGATCACGAAGAACTTCTCGATGGGAAGCTCGCGGCGCCCGGCAGCCGACGCCAGTTTCACCGTGGCGCCGAGAGCAACCAGCGCCGGGCCGAAGCTGGAGGCGCTCACGAAACACGCCGCGCCCTGGTTGCCGAAGATGGCGTGGTAGCGGTTGTCGCCGTTCGGCGGCAGGCTCCGGCCGCTCGCGTCCTTCGCCAGCAGGCCGTAGCCCAGCCGGAAATACCAGCAGCGTGGCCGCTGGCAGAGGTCTCCGCCGATGGTCCCCAGGTTCCGGATTTGCAGGCTGGAAACGCCGCGCGCCGCGGCCGTGAGCGACGGATACGCGGCCGCGACCGCCGGGCTCCCGGCCAGCTCCTCGAGCGTCACCAGGGCGCCTATGCGCAGCCCGGCCGGCGTGTTGCGGATGCCCTTGAGTTCCTGGATGCCCTTGATGTTGACCACCCGCCGCGGCGTGTGGATGTAGTCCTTCATCAGGCCCAGCAGATCGGTGCCGCCGGCGAGGATATCCACCTCGCCCCAGCGCTTGGCGAGCAGGCCCAGCGCTTCCTGGACCGTTGCGGGAGCTGCATACTCGAAGGCTTGCATCAGGCGTTCCTCCCTTCCAGCGCCGCCAGAACCTTGTTCGGCGTGAGCGGCAGCACCGGAACGCGCACGCCGATGGCGTTGGCCACCGCGTTGGCGATGGCCCCCAGGCCGCCAATCACCGGCGGCTCGCCCAGCCCGATAACGCCGCGCCGGTCGTGCTCGGGCTCCCGGTTCAGGTAAACGACGATCTCGCCGACGTCGCCGATGCCGGCCAGCTTGTACGTGTCCAGGTCGGTGTTCAGCACGCGGCCGGTGGCGGAGTCCATGATGCGCTCCTCCATCAGCGCGCCGCAGATGCTCATGATGCAGCCGCCGTAGACCTGGCTTTCGGCGGTCTTGGGGCTGACGATCATGCCGCAGTCCTGCACCGCCACCATGCGGTTCATCCGCACGATGCCGGTCTCGACGTCCACGCCAACGTGGGCGATCTGGACGCCGCCAACGCCCCCAGCGGTCAGCCCGCCGGGACTGCGCGGGTTGTTGACGCCCATCTCGGTGATGCTCTTGGCGCCGAGCTTGCGGCAGGCCGCACTCCAGGCCAGGCCCTTGGCGGGGCTAGCCCTCACCTGGATGCGATCGCCGGCTGCCTCCAGCTCCTCCGGCTGGGCGCTGAGCGCGGGCGCGACCACCTCAAACAGCTTGTAGAGCGCGTTCATGGTGGACTTGCGCGTTGAGGCCGAGACGCCGCCGACCGTGGTCGATCCGCCCGAAGGGCCCGACTCCGGGTACTTGTTGTCGCCGATGCGCACCTTGATTCTCCGCAGCGGGACGCCCAGCGTCTCGGCGGCCACTATCGCAATCACCGTGCGCGTGCCCGTGCCCAGGTCCTGGCTCGCCAGCTCGATCTCCACCGAGCCATCCGGATGGATCGTCGTTCGGCAGTTGCTCGCGTGGCCCATGCCCCCCCAGGCGCAGAAGCCGATGCCGAGGCCCTGCTTCACGGGCCCAGGCCCCGATTCGCCGCGCGGGCGCCAGAGCTTCTTCCACTCGGCCAGCTCGGCGGCCTTGGCCAACTGCGCCCGGTAGACCTGCGGCTGCTGGCTCAGGTCGGCGTTCTTGGTGAAGAACTCGACCGGGTCCATGCCCAGCTTGGCCGCCAGGTCTTCCATGGCGCAGCAAGTCAGGTAGGAGAGCTGCGGGTTGTTCGGCGCGCGCCAGGGCCGCTCCATCGCGGCGTTGACCGCGACCGAGGTATGGGCCAGGCGCACATTCGGGACCTTGCGGAACACGTAGGGCAGGGAACCCGGCGGGAGGTTCACTCCGCCAAAACCTCCGGTGCCCCAGGTGCGCGCGTCCCAGGCGGTCATCGTGCCGTCCTTCTTCGCGCCGGTCTTGATGCGGGCGTAATAGCCGGGACGGTTGCCGGCGATGGCCAGCTCGGTGGCGCGGTCCAGGAACAGTTTCACCGGCCGGCCGCCGCTCTTCTTCGACAGACGGGCGCAGGCTTCGTCCCAGCGGTCGGGGGAAAACTTGCTGCCGAAGGCGCCGCCGACGGCGTCCATGTGCGTGTGGACGCTGGCGGCCGGGATTCCGAGCAGCTTGGCCAGCTCGCCGCCGATGGAGGCGACAGCCTGCGTCGAGGGCCAATGGTCGAGCTGGTCCCCCTTCCACTCGCATACCTGGCCGTGGGTCTCGAGCGTGCAGTGGTTGAGCACCGGCACGCCGTAGAAACCCTCGGAAACGACGTCGGCTTGCTGGAAGGCCGTGTCCGGATCGCCGCTGCTCTGCTGGCCGGAGGGCTTGGCGTTGTCTCCGGCCTTGGCGAGGTCCTGCTCATTGACGAAGTGCGGGAGCACCTCGTACTCCACCTTGATCCTGCGAAGGGCGTCCCTGGCCTGGTCTTCGGTAGTGGCAGCGAGGGCGACGACCTCGTAGCCGGCGTACTGGATCTCCTCTCCGGGCTTGGCCATCAGCACCAGGGCGGTGACCCCCGGCGCCTTCTCCGCCGCGGCGGTGTCGATGGCTTTGAGGCGCGCGTGCGCGTGCGGGCAGGTGAGGATCGCGCCGTAGAGCAGGCCCGGGCGCGCGATGTCGTAGGAGTACCTGATCCGGCCGGAGGCCTTGGCCAGGCCGTCGATGCGGCTAAGCGGCTTGCCGATGACGCGGCGCTTCTCCGGCGTCGGCCAATGGTAATCGGGCGCATTAGGCATGCTGGCCTCCTTGGAGCTCTCGCGCGGCTTGGAGTACGGCCTTGCGGATCCCCATGTAGGATCCGCAGCGGCAGAGGTTGCCGCCCAGGCCCTCATTGACCTGCTCGTACGTGGGCTTGGGATTCGCTTCCAGGAATGCCTTGCCGGCCATGATGAAGCCCGGTGTGCAGAACCCGCACTGCTGGGCGTCGTTCGCCGTGAAGGCGGTGATGAGGGGGTGGACCTTCCCGTCCGCCGTCAGGCTCTCGATGGTCTGGATATCCTGGTCTTGCGCGTCGATGGCCAGCACGTCGCAGGCGTAGACGGCCTTGCCGCCCAGCAGGACCGTGCAGGAGCCGCAGTTGCCCCGGTCGCAGACCTTCTTGGCGCCGGTCAGGTTCAGCCGGTCGCGCAGGGCGTCGAGCAGGGTGACGCGCGGCTCCAGGCTGAGCTGGTGGGGCTTGCCATTCACGCGGAGCGTGATTGGCGCCGAGCCCGGGCCGGCCAGCTTGCCGGACGCGGGCTGCGCTCCCGCCTGCTGCTCGAGAATGCCCGCGCCCAGTGCCCCGCCGCCCAATCCGACGTCGCGGATGAAGCCGCGTCGCGACACGCCGGATTTCGGTTTCGGCGCCGCCTCAGGTTCGTTTCTGGAACTCACAGCTCCCTCCTTGTGTTCCGAATGGGGGTTTGATTCTGACTGTACCAAAAAACCCGACCTAGCCGAATTCCGGTCGCGTGCGCTAGCCGCACGGGCGCTAGCCACGCGGCCGGCAGCATCCCGGGGCGTGGTACGATCAGTCCTTCCGCCATCCGGCGCGGCTTCTTCGACCCATGAAACGACTCGGCACGCTTCCAGCCTGCGCGGCCGCATTCATCGCCGCCTATTTCCTGTGGCTCACCGGGCATGGACTGTGGACCTACTTCCATCCCGACGACCTGATGAACCTCTACGGCTGGTGGGCGCAGCCGGCGTGGAAGCTCGTGACCTCGAACCTGCTCTACTTCTCGCCCGCCTACCGGCCCATGGGCGGCGTGTTCTACAGCGTCCTGTTCGCCATCTTCGGCTTCGACCCGCTGCCCTTCCGGGTCGCCGTGTTCGCGCTTCTGCTGGGCAACTTGCTGCTGGTGTACTTGCTGGCGAGACGGCTCACCGGCTCGCGGGAGGTGGCGGCGCTGGCTGTGCTCCTTGGCTGCTGCCACCGCGACCTGTACGCGATTTACGAAAGCACGGGCGCGGTCTACGACGTGCTGTGCTTCTCCTTCTACTACGGCGCGCTGCTTTACTACGTCCGGATCCGGCAGAGCGGCCGCCGCCTCGGTTCCCTCCAACTGGCGGTATTCTGCGCGCTGTATGCCTGCGCGCTCAACTCCAAGGAGATGGCCGTCACCCTGCCTTTGCTGGTTGGCGCCTACGAGCTGCTCTACGCCCCGCCGGACTCCTGGCGCCTGGTGAACCTCTGGTCCTGGCTGAAGCGGGAAGGCCGCGGCGCGCTGATCGCGGCGGCCATGACCGTGCCCTACGTCATCGGCAAAGCCGTCGTTCCCGGCCCGCTGGTCACTCCCGCATACCTGCCGCGGTTCTCCGCGTCCCTGTTCATGTCCAAATGGCAGGACTACCTGGGGCAGCTCTTCCAGGACGCAATCCAATTCGATGCGCTGGGGACGACCGTCCTCTTGCTGGGCCTGCTCGTCGTCGCCTGGCGCCTGCGCCAGCGGGCGGTCTGGTTCGCCTGGGTCGTCCTTGTGGCCAGCATGCTGCCGCTGGTCTTTACTGCGCCGCACCGCAGCGGCTACGTGCTCTACATCCCGCTGGTGGGATGGGCGCTTTGCGCCGCGGTCCTGCTGGTGCGCGGCCGCGACGCTCTTCTCCAGGCGTTCGAACGTCTCCGGCAGCGCGCTGGCGCCGCCGCGGGCCGTCCCGTGCCCCGCGCGTGGGTGCAGGTGTTCCTCTTCGTCGGGGTCGCGGCGGCTCTCGCCCCCGTCAACCAGCGGGTCGCTCCGGACGAGCACTGGGTGAAGCTCCACCAGAGGCAGGTTCAATCCGTCGCCGAGCTACTGCGCCGGGAACACCTGGCCATGCGGCCGCAGGCGAGCGTCCTATTCATCGGCGAACCGCTGCCGGACCCGACGACCACGTTCCTGCTGCGTTTGTACTATCGCGATGACACGCTGACGGCCAACCGCGTCGGCGCCGACCACCCGGACGCCTCCCGCCCGGGGTTCCCCGGCTACGACTACGTGTTTCGCTGGCTGGGGCAGGAACTCAGGACCCTGAAAGCGCCGCCGCGCTGGGCGGTGGAGATCGTCAACGCCAGCCGGCCGAAGGCCACCGGGTTCTACGTGGGAGAGACGCTGCGGGCGGCCGTGAAGGCCCCTCCGAATGAACGTGTGGCAGTCACGGCGCGCCGGGACGGTGGCCAGCCCGCCACGGTCTCCCACGGAACCACGGATTCCTCGGGCAGGCTGACCGTCACGCGCACCCTGACCGCCGCAGACCTTGGCTCCTGGCAGGAGGACTGGGAGATCGGGGGACACGCGGTCCCGACCCTACGCTACCAGGTCCAGCCCCGGCCTCCCGTCACGGTTCGCCTCGACAACCAGGCCCGGCCCGGGGCGCGGGATTTTGTCGTGGGAGACAAGTTCCTGCTGGTCGTCACGGGTCCGGCCGGCGAGGCGGTGACGGTGGAAGCGAGCCAGAACGGAGGCGTGCTAGGGAGCGCCACCTTCGGGTTCACCGATGCCGACGGCCGCTTCTCGGTCAGCGGCGAGATGCGCGGGCGGGAGCTCGGCTCCTGGTACGAAGAGTGGGCCGTCGGCGGCGTGCCCGCGAAACCCTTGC
>JBEKLW010000100.1:0-7580 GCA_050008815.1 Bryobacteraceae bacterium | reverse complement strand
CGCCATGGTCCTCGATCTTTTGAAGAAACGGAACGTCAGGCCCCAAAACGCGGCGGATCTGGGGAAGCGGCTCTTCAGCCCGTCCGTAAATATCTTCCGGACCTTCATCAATCTACCGGCGGAGCTCCACATTCTTCAGGGGCATAATCTCAGCGACGGCGATCGCGAAAAACTCGGCATCGACACGAGAATGGCGCCCGGTGAAGTCTACAGACACGTCAAGAAGGCGCTGAACACAGCCCCGGTCAAGGCCGATACCCAACTCGTGATCCAGGTCACACGGTTCATCAACAACTATGAGAACCTGCAGAAGGAATTGGCGACCGCGGTGGTCACGGAGCTGACGGTCGAGGTTGGCACCACGGCAGTAGACATCAGCGAAGACCTTCAGAAGTACGCAGGCTTCGACGTGGGAGCCCTGTACGTTCCCCGGCTGCATGAGCTCCGCAGCTTTGCGACGGCGAATATCTACTTCAAACCGGTTTCACTCCATCCGATGGCGGGAGTCCGCAACCAGTTCTGGGAGCGCGTTTCCCTCACGTTCGGGATGGCGCTGCACGACCTGAGCGGGCGCGACGCCGCCAAGACCAAGATCAAAGACCAGAACGCGTTTGCTTATGGTATCGGAATTCGTTTGAACACGTACTTCCGGATCACCACCGGCGGCGTCGTATACCGCGCCACGCTGCCGGCTGTGAATGGCGTCGACAGCCCCCTTGATAACAGGCTGCGGCACGAGTTCTATATCGGCCCCTCCATCGACATTACCGCCATACCGGTGTTGAAGGGCATCTTTGCCAATGGCCAGTCCAAGTGAAAGGAGAAACACACAATGATCGACCGCATGATCAACCTCACGACCAAGAATGCCGGTGGCAATCGGCGCGCAGAGGTAGATGCGAGGGCAGACGCGAAGGGCGCCGAGGAGACCTTCACGTTCGTCATCAAGGGGAAAGCTTTCTCCACCGGAGCCGAAATCTTCGCACCCAACGAAGAAAAGACTGTAAGCGTCACGCACGACCAGAACGGGAAAGGTCTAGTAAGTGTGAGCAGCACTCCATCCAACCAGAAGGCCGGCCCGTGCGATTTGGACCTCGACGCCGCTGTGGACGGCTGCTAGCGAGCGCGCACCGCACGCCGGGCACGCCGGGGGGCTTACCCAACCGACAGCACGGCGTAGCCGACGATGGTTTCGCGGGTGTCCGGCAACTCTGCTAGCAGCTCCGCCTGCAGATCTTCCGGGGCGACCTCGACTTCGCAGGCCGCCACCAGCTCTGGGGTCGCCCTGTCAAAACAGAGCTCGCACTCGCCCAGCGCTTCGCCACCAAACCGCACCGGCAGGGTCGCGGTAGGGACGGTGGTTGCCGGCCGACCTCCGCACGGATCCGTACGAGCGGAACTACCGCATACGTACCTGCCCCACCAGGACGAATGGAAGCCAGGCAGATTCATGCGAACTTGGCGGGGACTGCGTGCTTTGTCAGCACCGCATAGGGCGAGGCATCCTTGCGGAGGGATTCGAGGGTCTGTTCGCGTGTCTCGGCCTGCTGGGCGTCGACGGCGGATTGGATGTACACGGTGATGGCGTTGGCCGACCGGCGCACTCCGACCGCGTGAATCCCCGCCTTACCCAAGTACCGCTCGGAGATCCGCTCTCTGACGGACTCCAGCGTCTCGGCCATACAATCTCTACCCTCAGTCTACAGCAAACCAATCTTGAGCTGGCTCAGGACCTTGTCTACGTGGCTCGCGTATGCGTAGGAGCCGTCAATGGCCGCGGAATGCAGCAGGCCGACCGCTTCGTGCCCACCCTTCTTGACCACCAGACTCCCGCTGTCGCCGCTGGCCGCAATTACACTGCCGGCGGGACCAGCAGGGACGATGCGCATCTGGTCCCGGAACTTCACATAGCTCGAAGACTTGCCCGGCAGCATAATGAAGTCGATCAGTTCGTCCTCGATGACGCCTTCGGTGTATCCCGTGGTCCGGCCATGTTTGACCACCTCATCATCTTCAGCCCCGTGCACCGCGCCGTTCACCGGGCCGATCGAGCAGATGCTCGCGCTGTAGACGACGCCAGGAATCAGCCTTCCAATGGCAGCGTCAACTTCATTTGGAGCACCGCCAAAGATCAGCGAAACGGCGCGATGATAGGCGGCAACATGATGGGCGATCGAGCCGCCGTCGGCCGAACCAGGCTGGATGAGGGCGTCGCCCGTCTCTGCCGCACCGCAATTCGCATAGATGTGGGCATTGCTCAAGACGAAGACGTCGGATGCGGAGTCTTGGGCGCGCGTGGACCGGCAGAAGTAGCCGATGGTCCCGGTGGCTCCAGAGACGTGACTGGTGCTGACGCCGCCGATCAACGGGCGGACGGCAGCGGTCCGATTCTGGGTGCAGGACGCCGCGAGAAAGCACGCGGGGGGCGCCTCGATCACGTCGGTGGGGACGCCGTTCACGGTCCTGGGGATTCGCTCCGACCGCGGCACCGCCGCCTTCCGGGTCACGTAGACCCGTACGGCGGGCGTGTCCGTTGGCTCGCCGGCTTTGATCTTTCGTCCGATGCCGACGGCGTGTACCACCGGCGGCGCGTTCTGCCGTATCGCGTCGAACGGGACCAGCCCGCGCAGGCCCCCTTCCCGCGTCGCCCATGAACACTCCAAGTGGCGGAGCACTTGTTCCTGGATGAGACCGAGCACGTTCAATTGCCGGGAGTCCGGTGAGGGCGGCGAAAGAAGGGTGCCGCTGAGCGCCTCCTTCGCGCCGAGCACCCGATCTCGAAACGCATTTGCACGCATATCAGGACGCCGCCTTCGGCAGGGTCACGCCGAACTTCGGGCCGATGCCGGCGGCGGAGAGTTGGCTGAGCTGAGTTCCGGCAGCCGGCAATCCGAGGCCCCAGAGCACACAGTATCCGAAGTCCATGGGCGTACCGAAGCCGGCCTTTGACAACACCATCGCCATGGCACCGGTGAGGATAGTACTGGCGCCCCACACCAAGAGAACGAGCCAGGTCCAACCCGCGCTGGACATCATGACGTGCTGCAACTGCATCCCTACGTCGGCGACGGTGAGCCCGGCAGAGAGTGTTGCCCCCAACTGGTTGAACAGGTCTCCCAGAATTCCGTCGACCTTTTTCTTTGTGTCGGCGGCGCTAATCTGGCCGTCGGGCACCTTCAGCAGACCGTGCGCGGCGTTCTTGACCGCGCCTTGTTTAGGGGTGTCCGCACCAGCCAAGTTCCAGGCTCGGGGAATCTCCGACATCCCGGCTTCCACCACAACGCGCAACGACTCCAGGCGCAGACCAACTCTTTGGAGGTGAGCCTTGAACTCGTCCATCTTCGCGTCCGGGTCGAAAGGTCCGGGCATCACCGGATTCAAGTTGGTCTTGGACTGAAGGTCCTCCCCGATTTTGCCAAAAGCCTTTTCGGTCTCCTCTTTGGCCCAGTCTGGAGCCGCATCAAGCATGCGCATCGAGTCGCGCTTCACCTCCTCGACCTGTTTGAGCAACAGCAGGACGAGTTCCTGCCGGCTGTTCTTCGCCAGGCGCCAGCGGGCCAATACCACGGCCAGGAAATAGAGCAGAACGCCGCCGGTGAGGGCTACCACTCCCATCCGCTGTGCGGCGCTGGTGGTGACGTTCGCGGTGAGGGCTATGGTGTCGCCCTCGGGCTTCTGATCGCAGCGGATCACGACGTTGCCAGTGTAGGTGCCGTTGCCGACGTGGTTCATGCGCAGGTACAGGGTGCGGCTATCAGATGGACCAATGGTGCCCGGAGGCTGGCACTCGCCGTCGCGATTGGCGCACAGTTCCAGGTTTTGCGTGCCGATCGACAGGGCGCGCTCGCCCTGGCGTGTGAGGGTGGACTGAAGCACGCGGATGCCGGTAGCGGGCACGTCCTTGACGATCACCGGGACCTCGGCGACTGAGGAGTCGAAGAGGTTCCAGACCGGCGGAGCGAGAAACGACCAGGAGAACGCGGCAGCCGGTTTGTTGGCTAGGGTGTAGTCGACCGTGAACTGCTCGCCTCCCAGGACCAGCAACAGCTTACGGGCAAGGGAGCTTTGGCCGGGGAGTCCACTGACGGTGAGCTTGTACAACCAGATGGCGCCCGACTCGCCACGCGACAGTTCGCGAACGAGCCGGGGAGGGGGGATTTGAACGGCGGGTGTGGCCGGGACGCCAAGGTCTCGGACTGTGGGGGCGGCGCGGCCGAGTTTGTCCTTTGGGAAGTTCTCGGCCTGTACGACCAGGTCGGCGACACCCTCATCGCGAGGTCCAGAGATCACCTGGACGACGGAATTGACGAGTTTCAAGGATGGTTTGGCCTCATCCGCGGCGATGGCGGTGGCGGCGAAGAGCATGGCAAGGGCGAGAGCTGCGCTGTGGGAACTCATTTCTCCCCCTTCCGGGTAGCGAAAATGCGCACGATACCAGGAAATGTTCCCGGTTTGGCCGTTACGAATTATACAATACGTTCATTCCAAGGCGCATCGTATCTTTGACTTCAAGTGCGGTCCGGCAACGCCTGCCCGCAAGCACGGACATCACCCGGGGTTGGGCAATCTGCTGACTATTCCAGGGATACACGGCGGGCGTCCTTGTCGGGAAGGCAGGCGCATCACAAAATACCCGCGGTAAGCATCCCTCGGGGTGGTCGCAGCACAATCGGCGCTGTAGATGAAGACGTAGCTGTCGGGAGCACCCAGGGCTCAACTCGGTTCCACAGCTTTCAACAGGCTCCGCACAAGTCATTCAACTGCAAGCAGTTGAAAACAGGGTATTCCCGATGAAAGAAACCCGTGGTTTGGGGTGCAAGAGGTCCCGGGTCAAATCCCGACGGCCCGACCAGCCTTTTCAACAACACACTCCCGACGGCACCCCGTCAGAGATCCCCTCCTGCCGTCGGCTTCGGAGTCCGAAGCGTTCGCAAGCCTCGTTATGTCTGTGAGTTGCGCTGCCGCGTGCATCCGGGGTTGCGATGGTCCTCCGGGCGATGTGGTCTTCGAAAGAGCTGTTGGCGATCAGTCCGGGCTAAGGATTCAGTTGCAGGTCCAACCTGGACAGGGAACCGTCCTTGACCTCGACGGACTGCTCGGCCTGCCGGCCGTCTTTGCTGACGGTCAGCACGTACTTGCCCGCCGGCAGGGTGAAGGTCGTGGGTGTGGACTCCGCGCGCAGCTCGCCGTTGATCAGGATCCGCGCGCCGGGCGGGTCGCTCTCCACCCGCAGCGTTCCGGTGGGCTGCGTCAGGTTCATGAAGAGCTCCTTGGGGCTGGTCACCTCGACGATGCGCAGCTCGCGCCGGTAGCCCGCCAGCGTGACGGCCAGCGTGTGGCGGCCCGGCCCTACCTGGAAGGAGCAGGGCGTGGTGCAGGTCCTTGACAAATCGTCGTCGAGGACCGCGGCCGCTCCCGGCGGGTTGGTCACCACTTGAAGCGGCTGATCCCTGGCGGGCGGCGGCGGCTTTGGCGGCTCCGCCTGCTTGGGAGGAAGCACCGGAGGCGGCTCCGCCTGCGCGGGAGCGGGCGGCGGGGGCTGCGGCGCGGGCGCCGCTTGCGGCTCCGTCTTGGCAGGCTCCGGCTGGGCCGCCGCTGGCGGCGGAGCGGGCCGCGCCGCGGGCTCCGCTGAACTCCCCGGCTGCCGGGCCGCCGGCCCCCCGGCGGTCTCGGCCGCGCCCGTTCCCTCCGTTGCGGGCAGGAAGTATCGCTGCGCCGCGACGAACAGCAGCGCCACCGCGCCCAGGCCCGCCAGCGCGGCCGCGATCACATGCCACGCCTTCGTGCGTTTCGGCGCCAGACGCTCGGCTTCGGCGTAGGCCGCCGGCCTCGCCGTCATCCGGCGTTTGCCTATCATCGCCGTGGGCAGGTTTGCGCTCACGCCGCGCGGCAGCGCCTTCCACCCTTTCTTGGTGTTCAGCGCGGCTTCCAGCGCGGCGATGAACTCGGTGCAGGTCGGGTACCGCTTGGCCGCATCCTTGGCCAGCGCGCGGCCCAACACCATGTCCACCGCAAACCCTAGCGTGGGGTTCAGACGCTGCGGCGCCGGCGGCTCCTCCGACACAATCTTGTAGAGGACCGTCGTGAGCTGCTCGCCCTGGAACGGCTTCTCCCCCGTCAGCATCTCGTAGGACACCACCGCCAGCGCGAACTGGTCCGCGCGTCCGTCCACCGGCTTGCCCTGGATCTGCTCCGGCGACATGTAGTTCGGCGTGCCCAGCACCATCCCCGCCTGCGTCAATTGCTGCGAAGCGGAGATCTTGGCCACGCCGAAATCGGTGATTTTCACCGTGCCGTCCTCGGCGATCATGATGTTGGCCGGCTTGATGTCGCGGTGGACGATGCCCTTCTTGTGCGCGTAGTCGAGCGCCGCGGCCGTCTGCCGGAGCACGTCCAGGATGGTCTGCTGGTCTGGCGGCTCATCGGCCTCCAGCAGCTTCTCCAGCGTCGGCCCGCCGACGAACTCCATGGCAATGTAGGTGACCTCGCCGTCCTCGCCGACATCGTAGACAACCACGATCCCAGGGTGGGAGAGGATGCCGGCCGATTGCGCCTCGCGGAACAGCCGGTCGCGCAGCCGGCCCCGCTCGACTTCGTCGCTCAACTCCGCGAGCTTGATGGTCTTGATGGCCACCCACCGGCCGATGGCCGGATCCTGCGCGCGGTAGACGACGCCCATCGCCCCGCGGCCCAGCTCGGTCTGGATGAGATACCGGCCGATCGATTCCATCTTGCGATGCCATTGTAGCGCAGGCGCGTCTCTTGATACCGCTGATTCTTCGAAACATCCGGCGTCGGCAATCCATCCGTGCGGAGACCGGGCTGGCGGATTGTAGGGCGGGACTCCAGTCCCGCGGCTCGGCCTCCAGGCCGAGCCCGCGAGCGCGCCAGCCTGGAGGCTGGCTGGCGGCTCTGGAGAGCCGCCCTACCCGGCCGGATTGTAGCGCGCGCTACGAACGCCTGGAATACGGGGGGGCTCGGATTCTGGCGACTTTCCGCGGAAACCGACAGGCCCGCCACTTTTGTGGATGCCGCGCAGCCGAACCGTGATGGAGCCTTCCATGCAGAGGCGGTTCGGTGTATATTGCGGGTCAGCCGGGAGATGAGAATCCCGGATGATGTGCTCCCGGCGTGAGGTGATCCTGTGAGGACTACGGTATTCCTTCTGCTGGTTTTGACTGCGGTACGGGCGGCGGCACAGTCAACGCAATTGCTAAATTCACCGCAGCATCCACGATCAACAACTCTCTTTTAACGGACACCGGCACACTGCTTTCCTACACAGGAACGGGTGGCTTGCAGCTTACGGCTGGCCCTCTGGAATTGACAGAAATTGTTGCTCCATCTGGCGTAGCGTCGAATGATTTCCTTTATGGAGATTCAACGGCGCATCGCTTGAAAGTGAACAACAACAATGGCGGCGCGACAACACTGGCGGTATTTACAGACAACCTCTCGGTCTTTGCCGCAACGACTTCGGCACAGCTTGCGGGTGTGTTGTCAGACGAGACTGGAACGGGTGTGGCCGTATTTGCGACCAGTCCGGCGTTCACAACGGACCTACACTGCGCGACGGTCGG
>JBEKLW010000010.1:0-15595 GCA_050008815.1 Bryobacteraceae bacterium | reverse complement strand
CGAACCTCGCCTGCTGCTCGGCCATGGCATGCACCCACTAGCCGAGCCGCGACCGGCAGGGAGCGGTTGGCTGAAAGCCGCGGTACGCTGCCCCGCCGCAAGCCGGCCTCGCGGTTACAGAAGCGCGGGGTCGAGCGAAGCGTCGACCGGGTGTTCCCTGCCCGCCGGAGGCGCCTCGGGCCGGCCCTGGAGATAGGCCAGCAACTCCTCCTCGGCGCCGCTGAAGAAGGATTCCAGGAGCTGCCGCACGGCCACCCGGCGCAGCGCCTCGCGCGAAATCGCGGGGGCGTAGATGAAAGCGCGGCCGGACTTCCTCCGCGCCACGGCGCCCTTGCGGGCCAGGCGGTCCAGCACGGTCATGACCGTGGTGTAGGCCAGCGGGCGCGCCGGCGCCAGGGCCTGCTGGACGCTGCGCACGTTGCCCTCGCCCAGGTTCCACAGCGCCTTCAGACACTCCAGCTCGAGCGGAGGCGGAATCTCGGGCGGCGGGCCGGGCTTGCGCATCTACTCCTCCTCGCGGAGGGCTTGCCCCAGCTTCTCGCCGAACAGACCCGGCGCGCCGGGCTGCGGCGGGCGGGAGGCGGGCCGGCCGGGAAGCCGCGCCGCATCGGGCGCTGAAGCAACCGCTCCCCCGCCCTCGCGCTCCGGTTGCGCCGCCGCGGGTTGGGGGGAAACACCCGCGGCCGGGCCGTTGGCCGGATCCGCATCCGGCACGGGATCGCCGCCGAGGTACTTCAGCTTCTTCAGGACCACGCGCTCGAGCGACGTGTTGTAGCCCGTCCAGTGCCCCTCCACCTGCCGGTCCTGCTCAACCAGCGCACGCATGCACTCCATCTTGGAGTCCAAATCGTCCAGATAGTGCAGCAACAGGGCCTCGGGAAACAGCGGCACCTTCGGCGAGCCGAACTCGAGCGCGCCGTGATGGCTCACCACCAGGTGCTCGACCACAGTCCGCAGCCGCGGCGGGAAGTCCGGCAACTGCGCCAGCTTCTCTTCGATCATGCGGACACCGATGAGGATGTGCCCTAGGAGCTGTCCTTCGCTGGTATAGCCGAAACCGCGCTCGTAGCTCAACTCGTAAATCTTGCCGATGTCGTGCAGGATGGCGCCCGCCAGCAGCAGGTCCAGGTCCACGCCGGGGAAGTGGCCCGCGGCCAGCCGGCACAGGCCGCACACCGAGAGCACGTGCTCGATCAGCCCTCCCAGGTAAGCGTGGTGAATGAACTTCGCCGCCGGCGCGCGGACGTAGCGCCGCACAATCTCCTCGTCGGAAAGGAACAGCTCCAGCAGGGGGCGCAGATGCGGGTTCTCGACCGAGCGCACCACCTGGCGCAGCTCCTCCAGCATTTCCTGCGGGTTGCGCCGCGAGGCCGGGAAGAAGTCGGCCGGATCGACCGCCGCGTCATCCAGCCGCTGGAGCTTGTGAATGATGAGCTGAGGCCGGTTGTTGTAAATCTGAAGCAGGCCCTTGACGCGGACGAAATCGTCGCGGGCGAAGGTGTCCATGACCTCGGCGACGTTGTCCCACATCTTGGCGTCGAGCTCGCCGGTGCGGTCGCCGAGGACCAGCGAGAGGTAGGGTTCGCCCGTCTTCTTCTGGCGAACCTCCTTGGCGTGCACCAGGAAGGTGGCCGTGGCCACCTTGCTGGGATCCAGTTCGCTGACGTAGGGAGACTTCATTTCTGCGGGGTGCCGGGTGTCGTGGCGGGGGCCCCCGGCTTGGCCGGCGCAGCCGCCGGCGGCGCCCCGGCCGGAGCAGCTTGGATCGGGCGCTCCACCTTCCCGCCGATCTTCGTTCCCGGGACCGGGACCAGGAAGAGCAGGCGGCGGTGCCGAACGTGCGCGGCGACCTCCTCCTTGGTGATGGTCTGCGGTCTCAGCTTGGTCGGGTCGTGCCAGGCGGTGTCCTTGCCCGGCGCCGCGCCGGAGTCCACGTAGCCGGCCCGGATCTCCACGAAAGCGTTCTCCCGCAGCTTGGTCAGGTAAGCGCGGAGGGCCGGCTGCATGCGCGGCATGTAGAGCCGCTCCATGATCTCGTTCTCGACCGCCTCGAAGGGTTGCTGGCCGGCACGGTAGTGGTCTTCGACCCTCAGAATCAGAAACCCGTTGGGGAGCCGGATCGGCTCCGTGACGTAGCCGCGCGGCTGGTTGAAGACGACCTCCTCGAGCTCCTTCTTGAGCGTGCCGTGCTTGAAGGGCGGCAGCTCGCCGTAATTGGAAGCCGTGTCGGCGTCGGAGTTGTCGTGGGCGAGGTTGGCGAAGTTCTCGCCCTTGCGCGCACGGGCCACCAGGTCCCTGGCCTTCTTCTCGGCGGCCGCGATCCCTGCGGCGTCCCGGCCGTCCGTCGAGAGGAGTATCTCGCGCAGGATCACCTGCTCCTCGCGCACGAACTCCTGCTTGTGCTGCTCGTAGTAGGCCGTCTGCTCGGCCTTGGAGACGACGATTCGCGAGCCCACCTCGCGGTGGACCACCTCGCGCGTCAGGAGGCCCTCGCGCGTCTGCGCCCGGAAGTCCTCGTAGGACATCCCGCTCTGCTCACGGATGGCCGCCTGAAACTTGTCCACGTCGGGAATCTTGCTGGCGAGCTGAAGCTGGGCGAGGGACTTCGCGACCTCCTGGTCGACGTCGATGTTGAGGTCCTTGGCCTTCTGCACCAGCAGCAGGTTGTCGATCCGGTCGCGCAGCAGGTTCTCCACGCCCTCTTTGAGCAGTTGCTCGGCGCGAGCGCTGGGAAGCCGCTGCCGGGCGATCTCGGCTTCCATCTGGCTGCGCGCCCTGTCGAGTTCGCTCCGGGTTATGATCTCCCCATTTATCTTGGCGACAATCTGCTCCAGGATCCGGACTTCCTGGCTGGGCGGGTCGGCAGCGAGCGCGGCGCCCGCCACGGCCAGCGCGCACAACGGAACTACAAGCTTCGTATGCATAGTACTCAACAGACGTATTGTAGCAGCCGCGCGGGCGCCCCCCGCACGGAGGCTCGGGACACCGGAGGCCGTCCCGGTCTCGCCGCGCTCGCCCGCTTGACAAACGGATTCCACGGTTCGTAGTGTTGTTTGTTCATGCACCGATTCAGCGAAGGCGCTGTGTCTGCTTCCACGCGCTGATCGGTTCGCAGCGCCGATGCCGACCGCCGCCGCCCCGAAAGCCCGCTTCCAACTCCGCCACCTCCGCTGGCTCATCTGTGGCTTGCTCTTCTTCGCCACCACCATCAACTACGTCGATCGCTACGTGCTGGGGATCCTCAAGCCGGTTTTGATGAAGGACCTGGGCTGGAATCAGACGGACTACGGCGTGATCCAGTTCTGGTTCAAGCTGGCTTACGCGCTGATGATGCCAGTGGCCGGCCGGCTGCTGGACTGGATGGGTGCGCGACTAGGCAACTTTCTGGCCGTGATGATCTGGAGTCTGGCCGCCATGGGGCACGCTCTGGCGAGCACGGTGACTCAGTTCAGCGTGGCCAGGTTCGTCCTGGGGGTCGCAGAGGCCGGGAATTTCCCGGCCGGGATCAAGGTTGTCGCCATGTGGTTCCCCCGCCGGGAGCGTGCACTGGCGACCGGCATTTTCATCAGCGGCTGCAGCGTGGGCTCGGTCGTCGCGCTGCTGACCGTCCCCTGGCTGGCCCACCGTTACGGCTGGCAAGCGGCGTTCCTGCTGACCGGCGCTCTCGGGTTTGTGTGGCTGCTGGCGTGGGCCACGCTGTTTCGCGACCCCGAGCGGCACCCCTGGATCACGGCCGAGGAGCGCAAGCTGATCGAGGCGGAAGCGGGCGAGGACACCAGAGATTCGGTTCCGGCACGCGAGCTCCTGGGCCGCCGCGAGCTGTGGGTGCTGGTCGTCGGCAAGTTCCTCACCGATCCGGTCTGGTATTTCTATTTGGACTGGCTGCCGGGCTTCCTCAACGAGAAGTACAAGCTCGACTTGATGGCGCTGGGCCTGCCTCTGGTGGTCATGTATGTCGGCTCCAGCGTCGGCTCGGTCGCCGGCGGGTGGCTCTCCTCGTGGCTGCTGCGCCGCGGCTGGCCGCTGAACCGGGCCCGCAAGACTGCCATGTTTGTCTGTGCGCTCGGCGCGCTGCCGGTGGCCTTGGCCTCGCACGCGTTGGGGAACCTGTGGCTGCTGGTGACCTTGGTGACTGTGGCGGCGGCGGCGCACCAGGGCTGGTCGACTAACCTGTTCACCCTGGCCCCCGACGTCTTCCCCCCCTCTGCCGTGGCCTCGGTAGTGGGTATGATGGGCGCGGGCGGGGCTGTCGGCGGGATGCTGGCCGCTCCGCTCATCGGGTTGTGGCTGGACTGGTCGGGCAACTCCTACGGACCGTTGTTCCTCGTGGCCAGCTCGGCTTACGTGGTGGCGTTCGTGGTGATGCACCTGATGGCGCCGCGGCTGATTCCCGAGAAGACCTGAGGCAGGGTATGGAGATGGGGAAGGCTTCGCTGGGACGGTTTTCGATCGGGGTGGGCGACCGCTTCGGCCGCCAGGCGGAGGCGCAATTGCATGCCTGCCTGGCGGCGCTCGAAGCTGGAGCGGCCGTCACTCCGGTCTGGAACAAGTCCCACCGCGAGCACTCGCTCATTGGCTCTGAACCCGTCCAGGTGCGCCGGAGCGCGGATGCGGCCGTGCGGGCCTGCGTTTGGGGGCAGGCGTACTTCGTCGATGCCGACCACATCCGGATGGAAACCGTGGGCGGCTTCCTGGAGGCCTGCGACTTCTTCACCATCGACGTCGCCGCGACGATCGGCTGTCCGCCGGGGCGGGACGCGCTGGAAGCGTTCTCGGCCCGCCATCCCGAGCTCGGCGGAGCGATCGAGATCGAGGGTCTGGACGCCCGGCTGCAGTCGAGCCCGGAGGAACTCCGCGGCGTTGCCGCGCCCTACCTGGTGGCGGCCGAGGAAGCCGGGAGGATCTACCGCCGCGTCGCCGCGGCCAAGGGCGCCGGCCGGTTCATCACCGAGGTCTCGATGGACGAGGTGCGCGAGCCGCAGACGCCTTTCGCGCTGCTCGTCATCCTGGCGGCGCTTGCGGATCAGGGCGTGCCGGCCGATACCATCGCGCCGCGCTTCAGCGGCCGGTTCAACAAGGGCGTCGACTACGTGGGGGACGTCGAGACCTTCGAGGCCGAGTTCGCCGCCGACGTGGCGGTCCTGGGCTGGGCGGTCGAGCGCTACCATTTGCCGCGCACGCTGAAGCTGAGCGTTCACTCCGGCAGCGACAAGTTCTCGCTCTACGGCCCCATGCAGCGGGTGCTGGCGCGCACTGGCGCCGGTGTGCACTTGAAGACCGCGGGCACGACCTGGCTGGAAGAGATCATCGGCTTGGCTGAATCCGGCGGCGAGGCGCTCGCTTTCGCTAAGGAGCTTTACGCGGCGGCCTTCGCCGAGCGGGAGCCGCTAGCGGCGCCCTACGCCGAGGTCCTGGATATCGACCCGGCCAGGCTGCCGGCCCCCGGCGACGTGGGGCGCTGGACCGCCGGGCAGTTCGCCGCGGCCCTGAGGCACGATCCGGCCTGCCCGGAGTTCAACCCCCACCTGCGGCAGTTGCTGCACGTCGCCTACCCGCTCGCGGCGCGCGCCCGCGACCGGTTCCTCCCTCTCCTGGAGGAGCACCGCGATCAAATCGGCCGCAACGTGACCGGAAACCTGCTGGAGCGCCACATTCGCCCGCTGTTCCTGGGCGCCCCGGCCGCTCGCCCGGAGTGATCATGCCATACATTCACGATGACTTCCTGTTGCACACGCGCTGGGCACGGCGGCTGTATCACGAATTCGCCGAGCCGCAACCCATCCTGGACTTCCACTGCCACCTCTCTCCGCGCGACATCGCCCAGAACCGGCGATTCGAGAACCTATTCGAGATCTGGCTGGCCGGCGACCATTACAAGTGGCGGGCCATGCGCGCCAACGGTGTTGAGGAGCGGTACATCACCGGCGACGCCGGCCCCTACGAGAAGTTCCTGGCCTGGGCGCGCACCGTGCCCTACACGCTGCGGAACCCCCTCTATCACTGGACACATCTGGAGCTGAAGCGCTACTTCGGCATCGACGCCATCCTGAACGAGAAAAGCGCGCCCGAGGTCTGGGAGCGGGCCAACGCGGCGCTGGCGAGCGCGGACCTCGGCGCACGCGGCATTCTGAGGCGATTCGGCGTGGCGGCGCTGTGCACCACCGACGACCCTACCGACGACCTGAGCCACCACCAGGCGCTGGCCGCCTCGGATCTCCAGACCGCGGTCTATCCGGCGTTCCGCCCGGACAAGGTGTTTCAACTGGGCGCGCCCGAGCGCTGGAACGCCTGGCTGGCCCGGCTGGAGGCGGCCGCCAACCGCGACATCCGCACGTTGCGGGATCTGCTGGAGGCGCTGGCCGCGCGTCACGCCTATTTCCACTCGCTGGGCTGCCGGGTTTCGGACCACGGCCTGGACTGCTGTCCAGCGGAGTTCGGCGACGAGTTCGAGGCGGCAGCCATCTTCGACCAGACGCGCGCCGGCAGGCCGGCCACTCCCCGCGCGCAGGCGCGGTTTCAGGCCTTCCTGCTGGTCTTCCTGGCGCGCCTCGACGCCGAGAAGGGCTGGACCAAGCAACTGCACCTGGGAGCGCGCCGCGACGCCAGCACGCGCATGCTCGCGCAGTTGGGGCCGGACACCGGCTTCGACTCGATCGGCGACTGGCCGCAGGTGCAGGCGCTTATCGGCCTGCTGGACCGGCTCGAGCACCACGACGCCCTGCCGAAGATGATCCTGTACAACCTCAATCCAGCGGACAACTACGCCTTCGCCACCGCGGCCGGCAATTTCCAGGGCGGCGGAATCCAGGGCCGCATCCAGTTCGGCAGCGGCTGGTGGTTCCTGGATCAGAGAGAGGGGATGGAGTGGCAGCTCAACGCGCTGTCCAACTGCGGGCTGCTGGCGCGGTTCGTGGGCGTGGTGACGGACTCGCGGTCCTTCATGTCCTTCCCGCGGCACGAGTACTTCCGCCGGGTGCTCTCGAACCTGATCGGCGCTGAGGTGGAACAGGGCGAGCTGCCCGAAGACGCAGAGCTGCTCGGCCGGCTCGTCCGGGACGTCTGCTACGGAAACGCCGAGCGCTTCTTCGCACTGCCCCGGCTAGCAGCGCCAGCCAGCGGCTAGCCCGACAAAAACCGGGGCCAGGCTACTCTGTCCCGAGCGCAGCGAGTGGACAGAGCTGCCTGTACCCGGTTTGTGTCGGAAGTGCCTCATATTGAGTGGTTTGCCGGCCGCGAAGCGCATCAGCTTGGGGGGGCGTCGACGGCCCAGCTCAAGGTGGGCGATGAGGAGGAGCAGGGGCCCGAAATGGCTTCGATTTGTCAAATTTACTTTTCGGCAGGCGGGACGCCGCCGGGGGCGGCGCGGCGCTGCTGGGCGGCCTTAAGCTCCTGGAGGGCCTTGTAGAAGGCGCGGCGGACGGTGTTGTCGTAGCGGAGCAGTTTAATGAAACTATCGCCGTCGCAAGAGTTCGAGAAGGCGCGGCCCATGAGCTGGGTGGTCTGGGCGTATTCCGGGTCGGTTTCATGGACCTCGGGCGGATCGATTTCGAAGCGCTCGCGGAGGTCTTCGAGCCGGGCGGAGATGAGGCCGTTTTCGATGCGGACGACGCGGAGCAAGCGCCACTGGGCGGCGGCAAGCTGAAAGACTAGCGAGTCCTCAAAAGCGGTCTGGGGCTGGAAATCGGCGCGCAGGGCCTGGTGAAATTCCTCGAATTGCTCTTTGTTCTCCTCGGGTAAGACCACGTCGCGGGAAGCGAGTCCGTGGCGGCGCGCGTTGCCGCTGGAGGCGGCCTTGCCTGCGGGGGTTTTGGGGCCAGTGCTGTGCTGAGCGTTGCAGCGGTTGGCTTCGGTTTGTATATCGGAGTCCGGCATGGCGAGCGCGCGCGACCGTAGCGCCGGCTCACTTCCAGGGTAAAGGGGCAGGCTGGGGGTGCAGCGGGCGGGCGGAGGGCCAGGTCAATGGCGGGAAGGAAGAAAAAGAGTTAGGAAGGCTGTGAATGCTCCATGCCAGCCCTGCTCGGTCCGGCACGCCGGGGGATGAAAACGGGCGGCGGGGACAATGAGCCGTGAATGAACGTGAATGAACGTTGATGCTCTGTAGCGCGCGCTCTCAGCGTGCCGCGTCGCCACTCCTGGCGACGTTCTGCCGCCAACGCCCGTGCGGTGGCCGGTCTAGCGAGCCTCCGGACGGTTGATCGGGCCTCCAACCACCCGTGGGCTAGAGAACCGCCCCTCCTCGGTCCTGACAGAGCCCAGCCGCAGTCGCGCAACGCTTGCCCGTTTGGCGGTACCAATCTTGCCAATCTCGCAGAACGGAACTTGGGCACGCATAGCTGGAGACAAGGGGTTTCGGAACAGGAACAAGGGATCCGTGCAGGCAGCGCTTCCCAGATCGCCGTCTGGGGTCAACTTCCGAGTGGCCGACCAACCGCCCGAAACGCCGTCCGACGCCTCCAAGAGTCGCAAGATTGGATTGCTGGAAGGAAGGGCTGTTATCGCCGGCTACGCAGGCCTCCCCTTCCACGACATTGGCACGCGCGCTCGCGTTTCGTGATCCCATATCGCGCCAGAACACCTCTGTCGGACAGGTGAATGCACATCGGCTTCTCGGTTGCGGTCGGGCCCGCTCGAACGTGCGCGTGACAAGCAGGCACAGGCCACGGTTTACCGTAGAGAATCGAAACGCGCCGACGCTGACCAATCGCCAAGTTCAATAGAAAGAAAATGGACAGCGCCTGTGTCATCGCCGGCAAGGATCACGCGATCTCCTGCGAAGGCGCAACACTGTGTAGCGGAGTCACAGGTAAACGTGGCGACAGCTTCGCCCGTGTTCAAATCCCACAGTTTCAGAGTCCAGTCCAGCGACGCAGAGACAACCCACCGTCCATCCGGGCTTACTGCCACCCCATCAACCGAGTCAGAGTGACCTTTCAGCGTTCGGATCGCGCGGCCGGCCTTAAGATCCCAAACCATCAGCGTGTTGTCGACAGAAGATGAAATGGCCAGTCGCCCGTCCGGGGTGATGGCCACGGCGACGACATGGAACGCGTGGCCTCGCAGGGTCCGGACTGTCCGACCGGTTCTCAAGTCCCACATCTTCAGGGTTTGGTCGCGCGAGGCGGAAACTGCCAGCCGGCCATTCTGACTGACCGCTACGCCATAGATAGTATCGGAGTGGCCTGTGAGTATGCGCAGTGAGCGTCCGGTTCTCAGGTCCCAAACCCTCAGCGTATCGTCGCGAGAGCCAGAGACCGCTCTGCGTCCGCTCGGAGTCAGCGCCACGCTATAGACCCAATTAGAATGACCCCGTAGCGTGCGGAGTACGGAGCCAGTCTCGACGTCCCAGACCTTCAGCACGTTGTCTGAAGCTGAAACGACCTGCCGCCCATCGGGCGTGATGGCTGCGCCCCAGACGGAGAGCATGTGACCTCTAAGCGTGCAGACCTCGCTTAAAGTTTCCAAATCCCACACCTTCAGGGTTGCGTCATAGGAAGCGGAAACGGCTCGCCGGCGGCCTAAGCTTGCCGCCACCGAGTGGACAGGGCCAGAGTGATCTTCCGAACGTTGGAGAAGCGATGCTCCTGGCGAGTGCAGCGTCGGCCGCAGAGGCCGAAGCCACGGTCGCCGGGTGGCCCGCTTAAGCGAAGTCGTGAATTCCCGAATTGACGGGCGCTCCTCGTGGCATAGGAGACGACCGACCATCTGTGACGTGAACTGCCCCGGATCGCTCTCAATGACATTCCATGACACGCGCAGGGCACCATGAATCAACTCCAATGCCTCCCGATCCTTGTACAAACCGTGTAGGTAATCGAGTTGAAGATCGTGAAGGACAATGCTGTCATCAGTTACGTCTCGATTCGCCAGGGATCGGTCAGCCAAGTGCTTGCTGGTGCGCCTTGCTTCTGACTCGCTTACATTCCAAAGGGTCGCCAGGATTGGAAGCGGCACTTGCATGTCCTCCAATAGGACAGCCAACGCTCTGTACCGCTGGCGCATCTTCGGCGTAAGCGCATTCACGCTCAGCTCAACTGCACGGTAGAAGCTCTCTTGACCGCGCGGCAATTGCTCTTGAACGGCAGACAAGTCTGGCCTGCGCAGCAGTTTGAGCACGTCCTCCCACTGACGATTGTTAGCACCTCGCAACAGTGCCCCCACAATTGAGATCGCCAGTGGGAGCCTACCGCATTCTCGGATTACGTCATCCGCCAGGGCGGGTAAACAGTTACAGTGTAATCCCGCCCAAGCAGCCAAAAGCTCGCGCGAGTGCTCTAAATCGAGCAACTCCGCCCGGTACTCGTGTGCGCCGGTAAACGTTGCAACAGAGGAATCCCGAGTCGTAAAGAGAACTCGTGAGCATGGAGATTCAGCCAGGAACGGCTGTATGTCCTTCGTGGTCCAGACATCGTCCAAAACGATCAGAGCTGACCGCCGTGCAATTAAGGTCCGGTAACGGTTCACACAACCCAGTTCATCCTCGTACCAGGAAAGGTCGTCCCCTAGCGCCTTGGCCACCTCACGCATGGCGGTTACCACGTTGTGCTTCGACCCTTTTCCAACCGTTAGCCAAACGATGCCGTCGGGAAAGGCTTGTCTCACGACCTCATCGCGCACCAATGCCTGCGCAAGAACCGTCTTCCCGATGCCTCCCATGCCTGCCACCGCTGTCAACGCCACGGGTACTCGTCCCCTCTCCGCAAACAATGCATCACGAAGAGATTTCACTGCCTCGGGACGGTCGACGTAATTCGCGATGAACGGAGGCGCAGTCACGTACGTGATGCGAGTGACGCGGTACATCTCCTCAAGAGTGACACCCGCGCCGCTGGAAATATCCCCCAGCAATTCCTCAAAGCGTCGCGCGTAGCAGGAATCCTCCGTGAAATCGCGATATTGCCTCGCTTCGAGGTGCAAAGGGCGCTCTGCGTCCAACCGGCCAAGAAGAGGTATGACACGTTTTCCTTTACGCAGCGCCCGGAGCTGCTCGGCGCGACAAATCTCAGAAACGTAAGAGCCAGGCGTAAGTAAGGCCAGCGCCACTTGGCACCCATCAATAGCCCGCTCGACTGCCTCTGTCCAACTCTTGCCGCTGGCGACGCCCTGCGTATCGAGCCAGACGTCGAAACCCTCGCTGGAAAGGTCTTGGTGGAGACGCTGCGCGAGTTGCACTCCGTCGCTGCGGGCGTATGAGATGAAGACGTTGATGCCACGCTTGAGCATTTATAGAATAACTCTAACATCCCGCTCGATCAGCCTGACGGGAATCGATTTCTTGCTAAATCCCCCGTTCCCTGATGAACGTTCCGGCAAGCGCTTATGTACCGACTCTTCCTGCATTACAGCATATCCCGAGAATGTCGCCGAGCGCGGCGCGGCGAGCCAGATGTCCAATTGTGGGAGATCAACCCGCAAGCCGGAGCCATAGCTGTTAAGAACAGCCCTGCGCACCAACGATCAGGCTGACCGGTCCGAAACGTCCGAGCAGGTGCGCCGGATCGGGCCCGGCAGGTCGGCTCGCGTCCTGGAATACCCCATCCCGTCTCACACGACATAACTCCCGTGGAACGCCGTCCCCGGGCTGCAGCGGGGCCGCACGCATCAGTGCAGTTCACGAGGTTCGAAGTCGGCCGGACTTCGGGTGTCATACGGTTGCAGCCCATGGATAACTTGCTTCCAGACGCGAACCCGCGGTCCGCGCCAGCGTGTGTCCACCTGGCACAGTGCGAGCACGGACGGCACTTACGACATCACCTTTCGATGAAGTCCTCGTTCGGATAGTAATGCAGGTCGTTCTTCTTCAGCCGGTCGATGATGACTTCGGTGGACTCGACTTCGATCCCAATCCAATGCCGTCGTTTCCTCTCACACACGGTGAAGGTTGTCCCGCTCCCCCCGAAAGGGTCGAGGACGATGTCCCCTACGTCAGTGCTTATCTCCACAATCCGGTCCAGGAATTTCGTAGATAAAGCGTTCGCCTTGCGCTTTCTTGACTTGAACTTCCAATGGCGGACAGGGGGAATGTCGCGCCAGACGTCCGTGAGGTTCACTCCGTTCGGGTTCAAGGCTCCTCGGTGACCCCCGTAGTCTTTCACGTCTCGACCACAGTGGCGGCACGTGTCAATCGGGATCCGAATCCTGTGAAACGTCTTGTGCTTCCCTTTGCTGAAATAGAGTAGGCTGTAATGACTCGGATAGAGCCGCCCCGGGATCGGCAGGCCGAGTTTCACATCCACGACGATCCAGTCGCGGAAATGCATCCCCCGTTCCAGAAGGAAGGTCGCCAGGCGGATGCTCGACTTCGGGATGTTGTAGAGAAAGAAGGAGCCGCCCTGCTTCAATACCCGGATGCACTCGTCGATCCAGCGCTGGCACCATTGCAGGTAATCCTGATCCGTCCGACGGTCGTTGACGTATCCCCCATAGTCCTTCCCGATATTAAACGGTGGGTCAGCAAAGACGGTGTCGATGCAATTGGATGCGATGCCAGGCAAAATCGTCAAACAGTCACCTTTAAACAAGGCGCCCAACTCGGTCATGTAGACTGGGTCGATGCCTCCCTTTCTGCTCAAGGTAGTGACATCGAACCGCTTTCGTTCAGAGGCAGACATGGCTGGTGCTCCCGCCGCAGTGCATTGCTGTTTGTGACTGTCCACCTCCCCAAGACTGTCTCGATCCCATGCAGTCCTCTTCGGCCTACAGCACCGTTTCCATGTATGTGGGGTACTCTTTGTAGAATCTCCGATAGTTGTTCAGCAGATCTTCTTCAAGCTCGAACCGCAGCCCATCGGCGGTAAGGTGCTTGTCGAGACGACTGTCAAGCCAGTGCTTCTCGCGGACCGTCAGAGGTGGTACAGAAATCTCCAGATAATCACTACTCGGGCGGACGAAGGGGTGCCGGAAGATACCAGCGTCATTAAGGGCTCGCTCGTCCTCTTCCGTGCCGATCATGCCGCCCAGCGTAAACATTGGCGCCCCGTCTCTGTAGACGTAGTTGAACATCTGGAAAAAGCCCAGGCCACCTCCCCGCTTAGCCAGGGTCTCCCGTATTCGCTCCGCCACCACCGCGTAGAAAAGCGGAGCGACGTGAACGCCCGAAATCGTCGACCGTGTGATCTTCCCTTCGATATAGTGCCCGAACCACTCTTGGTAAGTTCTCACCGTCAGCTTGTCTCGTTCCTCCGGCTTCATAGCCGCAATGTCGAGGTCAAAGGGGTCTTCGGGCAGCCTTGGCCTCGCGTCAGCAGTGACGACGAGAATGCTCTGTGACCCCACGCGGTTCAGGCAGCCGTCGATGTCCTGCAACATGTCCACATCGAGCGAGCGGTCATAGTCAAGCCACGCCAGGTACCTTTTACTTGGCACCATACTCGGGATATACGTCGCTAGGGCCTCCAGCCTGAGCTTTATGAATTTAAATGGCTTGTTGAATCTCATCCGCTTTGGCACGCTGGCCCACTCCACGCAGACCATGTCCTGGATGAAGAGGTACTTGTGGAACATCACGAAGTCGACGTAGTACGGAGACCCAAGGCCGAGGTAGCTGTACTCGCTGATGGCGTAACCAGCGTTGGATAAGCGAAGGAGCACCTCGATCATGATCTTCCGTTCAACCTGCTTTGAGGGACGGAGGGAGTAGTCGAACTGTTTGAAGGACTCGGATGGTCGGGGCGTCACTTGCAGTTCCTGTCGTAGAACCAGTCGAAAGTGTACTGTCCGATGCGAGATGCCGACATGCTTGACCTGCCGAGCACCTCCCGGATCCGCCTGAGCTTCTTGTTGGGGCGCGGGTACTGAATCGAGACAAGTTCGTCGTCAGCCGTCTTCTTCACTCTCACCTCGAACGGCGTGTTTTGTCGGACTGCGATCTTAAGCGGCGATACGGGCCTCGCCTTCTCAAAAACGGCGCGTTCCGGTTCGCTTTGCTCTTTCACGTCCTCGTAGAAAGTGTTGAGGAAATCCAATATAGGTCTGCTGAGCAAGCGCATCTCGGAGAGGGCAGTCTGATAGATCGGTGATTCCCGATCAACCCCATCCTTGGTCGTCGTCCATGGTAGCTTCTGGACCTCCTGGCTACGGAAGTAGACGTACGCAAGAAAATGGTTGTACTTCACATGAAACGCTGGATGCGAGTCGGTTCCCCATCCCGTCTTCTCGGTCTTGTCCGCGTCGAGGACCATCCGCCCGTTGCAGAAGACGTACCATCCTCTCGGCTTCCTGTCGTGCTTCGGCGAGAGCCCCGCCATGATGAGAACGTCCACGCCGTCCTTCTTGAACATGTGCCGGACTGCACGGAGATCCTTCGACTCGGCCAGCTCCGGAATGTCTGGCAGACAGGCCTCCGCGTTTACTTTGATCTTCAGCCCAGCCTTCAAGAAGAGAGCAAATACCCTGGACATCTTCTCGACGAGGATACCCCTAAAGGCCTTCGAGGCAAACTGCTCGCTCACTGCGGGGTAGAGCTTCGAGATGTCGATGTCAGTGCCGCCAGTTTTCGAGTTTTCCTTTCGCGCGTAAGTGAACGGAAAATCCCACGCGTCGTTCTTCATCCAATCGTCCACGTCGATGTCGATTCGGAATTTCTCATCGATCGTGCGGGAGGCGATGGAGATTTGCTTTCCGATTTTGAAGAAGGCCCTCTTCATCCCGATCCCATACACGCCGAGGCCGGCCTGGGTCTTCTGCTTCACCGGTTCCCCAAAGCGAAATACCTGCTCTCTCGCATCATCGATTGAGATGCCCCCGCAGTCGTCCTTGATGGTGAATTTCGACGGGTCGAAGGCAACGTCAACAGCAACACTGATCCTCGCTGCTTTCGTCCCTGCAACGAGGTGCTCACTGACGTCGAGCCCCGTCGGGGTGATGAGGCGGTGAATGGAGTTGTCGACCAAGTCGAGGATGCAGTCCGATAGGGGGATATCCCTCGGGAGCGTCTCGGTAAAGAACGCCTTGCTCGGATGGGCGTCGGCTCTCAGCGTCTGCGCGTTCTGGTTCATGCCTGTGCCGTTCCTATTCCAGGAGGCCTGCCATGGTCACTTGGTCAGGGCCTGCCAATAGCTTACAGTCTCCGGAGGCCATAACGACTGATTCTACCGCTGAAGAAGGCAGTTTCGCTAAGGGCCAGGATGCGCGAAATCGGTTCCATGCCGGTCCGTGCGGCGATCAGTCCCGAAAAGTCGGCTTGCGTTCGGAGATCGCTCGGCTCCGTCATTGGGCCCGGGCCGGCGCCTGGCGGCCCTCGCTGCCACGCTCCCGCCACTGCGGGGTGAGCCGCCCCGCCGTCCGGCTAGCACGGCGCGCCTCAGCCGCTGAGTGGCGCTGCGCCGATAGCGGAGCCGCGCGCACCTCAGGCCGAGACCAGCGCCGCGAGGCACTCCCGCAGGCGCTCCAGAACGCCGGCTACGTCGTCGCCTCCTTCGACAACGGGCTTTCCGCCTACAATCGCCTGCGCGAAGAGCCGTTCGGACTTCGCCTGCGAACTCCAATGGGGCGAGCGGCCCACCGCCGTGCCCAACGCCCAAATCGCCCGGCCATGGCAATCTTCGGACCCCTGCTCATCGAGCCAATGGCGGTCAATACTGAGGAAATTGTGGAAACG
>JBEKLW010000001.1:0-27472 GCA_050008815.1 Bryobacteraceae bacterium | reverse complement strand
GCTGCCCGGCTTGGTGTAATGGCCTTCGGGTTGCAGTTTGACCCCCGCGGTCGCGTACTCATTGCCGCCGCGCGTCGGATTACTGCCGTTCTTCGGAACCTGCTTTCCGTGCGCCTCACCGAACCAGGTCCCGCCCGGAGTCCCGCAGTTTTTCGAGACGCTACGCAACCTGCGAATCGGGGGCATCAACGCCGGCACATCCCCCCACAGGTAGAAACTCCCGTAGTGCCACGCTGCACGCCCAACCCATCGTTGCGCGCCCCTGACGTTCTCAACCACCGATGGAATATGATGGCCGGCGGCTTCGGACGCTTCCTGCTGAACGCGGAAACAAGCGTTGAAGAGTTCATTGGAGGGTGGCGGCAACGCCTTAGCCCGCTTCCAGGGCATCGCGCGGTAGCTGTACGCTTGGCACGGTGGCGAAGCGACGATCAACGCCGCGTTGCGGAACTGCGAGCCGTGGAGGGTGAGCACATCCTGAAGCACCAGTTGAGCGGGGTACTGTCGATCGCCGTAGATGTGGCGTTCATTGTCGAAGCCTACGACATCGTAGCCCTCGGCAAGCAGACCTTCGGTCCATCCGCCCAGTCCGCAGTACAGATCAATGGCAAGAGGTTTCATTCTCGTTTCAGCACCCAATGAAGCACCAGCAGCGAGATCAGAAACCCAATCATGGACCGTTGGGCAGGGGAGGCAGCCTGGCAGCCGGGCTCGCCCCAGGAGCCTCCGGGCGACGCTGCCTTACGCACAGCGGACACCATAGCCGACCGCGATCCCTGGTCCAGCCCATCCTTCCAAGGAGGATATGCAGGGTGTTGCCGATCTCGGGCAGACAGGCTGCATCGGGCCCGTGCTTGAGCACGGTGATTCCGCAGCCCTCGCATTTCACGTAGACGACGCACCCATTCGTGTTTGGCATGGTTTGAGGGGTTAAGCGGGCCGCGTAATCCCAGGTGAATTTAGCGCTTTGCTACACCGGCGCGGCCCGCTGCGAGTCTATCGAATCAGTAGTAGCCGCCTCCTTTGGTTGTGCGGCCATCCAAGCCGCGCCCTTGTTTTTGCGGAGGTAAAACGGTCCTCCGCGCTTCAGCGTACGTCATGTCATGAAATCTCAGCTTCTTCTGGGTAGCCCTGTGCGCCGGCTGCCGGGAGCCTGGTGGGTGGCTCGGGACTGGAGTGAGGCCGTTTAAAGACGGGGATTCGCGCCAGGATCTCTGCGTCCTCGACCTTGACGACCTTCCATCTGGCTTCGTCCAGATTTATCGTGTCACCTACTTCCGGAAATGGCGGCAGCACCAGGACGAACTTGCGGCGCTCTCCCCCGAGATGCAGGGTTATCCGCTTTCCGTTCGCCATCACCCTCCTCCTCCGGGCGGAGGCAGTCTGGCACCCGAGTTCGCCCCTTTCACTCCAGTTCCGAGCAACTCCTCGTCCATCCGCATCGGGTTCACAGGGTTATCAGCGGTCGTCCCGCATCCTTTCGTCTGCATCGACTCTCCTTGTGGTGCTCCGCATCGTAATGTAGATGGCACCACTGACAGAGGGCTTTCAAATTCTCGTCGCGGTCGTCGCCGGGCGTGTGGTTCAGGTGCGCGACGGTGAGGACGCACTTTATAGACCGCTTGAGACGCGCGAACCAGGGAGCCGGCTTGATGCCTGGGAAGTTCGCGCGCCAGCCCCTCCCGGCCTCTCGCCAGAACATCACCCCTTCGTTCCCGAGGCTGTAAAAGAAAGCGGGTACCGGTTTCGCGACGTAGATGATCGCGGGCGTATTCCAGAGCTTTGTGGTGATCGTGAAAACGCGCCGTCGATGGGGTTTCCCGCACTGTTCGCACCTGGCACCCCCGAGATATTTCCCCTTCCCGTCGAACTTTCCGCGGGCGCGCTCGAGGATCCGGCGCCGCACGGGGCCCCAGATGGCCCGGGTGTAGAAGGGGCGCAGATCAGGACGGATCGGCATAGCGGCAACGCCTCCAGAACTGCCACCAATGCTTTGCACGGCGGCAGGCGACGTACCTGTTGATCCGCTCCGTAATCCGTTGTAGGTCGGCGGCAGCGGATTCGATTATCGCATTGATCGCCCTCAGTTCCAGATTGATCGCAGATTGGACCTGATCGGATGCTTTCCAGTACTCAGCGCGCTCGGCATCGCAGGCGCTCCCCGTTTCGCGGCAGGACCATAATGCTTGCAGGGCGTCGCGTTCTTTCTGTGCTGCCACCTCGTACTCGGGCGATCCGGACTGGGAACTCGCCGGCGAAACGCCAGTCAAGAGGAGAAAAATGAGCAGATCAGGACGGATCGGCATCAGCCTTTCCTCCGCATCTGCCAGCAGGCATAGGCGAGCAGCAACAGGGCGGCAAGATAGATGATGCCCACCCCGATAGAGACCGCGCTCATAGGCGCCTTCCCTTGCGGAGATCAGAACGGATGAGCTCAGTCCGGTCACAGGCCCGAATGGTTTGCTGATGGGACCACGCAATCAGTTCCATCACCGACGCTCTGCTTGGGAGACGGCCGGTGTGCTGTATCCAATCGGCCACCAACTCGTCAAATTCTTGGTGTAGCTCGACATGCCGCTGGCGATGTTTCTCCGCCAAGGCTTCAGGACAAACCGGCATGGACTTCCTCCTGCTCGTTGTGTACCGTCACCCTGGTAACGTCGATCCGGTCCAGGTGCCTGAAGGCGCACTCCCGCATCGCCGAGTAGATGTCCCGCTGGCGGATCTCTCGATTCCCACCGGAGACCTGCCGCCAATCTATACTGAAACTCCGCGTTGGTTCATCTTCTGGCATGGCTACCTCGAACTTCGCCGTACTCTGGACGCCCGTACAGCTTAGCGATGCCGCACCGGGTCTCGTCCACCGTGAGGTGTTGTATTTCCCGCTTGCAGGGCGAGAATGAACTCGAGGCCAGCGCGCATTCGTTGCCGCCCTGGCCGACGAGTCGGCCCACAGCTTGCAGGATGGTGTGGCTCTTGCCGTAGTAGCGGCAGCCCACGCCCCGTGCCACCGGCGCAGTGGTCGTCTCGATCAGCGGGGTGCTCATCTCGATACCCTTCCTGCTCCTTTCTTAAATCGGAGCGTCCGCCGGTAGGCGCGCTCAACCAAGCCCGCGACGTAATCGCAGAGCCTTGTGACGCCATTGCCGATATGCACCTTTCCCGATCCGCCGCACTTCGCGCAGTACCTCCGTTTTTTCATACGCACCTCGAGCAGAGATTCGGCGTAGCCCAAACGCAGCCTCCCTCACACGGTTGAGTCTCGCTGCACCCGCAGGAAGCGCAGGCGAGTTCGATACCGGCGGCGATGCGGGATTGGCGCTCCAGTTCTTTGGCTTCGAGGTAGTCAAGTTCTGCGCCATCGTCGTCGCTGGGAAGATCCAGAACGTCGAGATCCGCGTCGTCGTCTTCCAGTCCCTCCGGAAAGGACAGGTCTTCCTCGTAGTCGAACCCTGAGCCGTCGCGGTTCCGAACGTGAAGACTCGGCAAATGGACGTGCATTGGCGCGCTCATGGGATGGTCCCTTCTTCCGTTAATTTCCTGAGCAGCTTCCCCATGCACTCGTCGCAGAGAAGCGACTCCGAAACATCGATCTTCTCGTCAGGCTCCGCGTAGACATTCACCGTTGCGCCGCAGCCCAAGCAAGGACCGCTGAAGACCTTCGCCAGGGAGCCGCAGGTTGCCGAGGCGCTCATAGGATCATCCTCAGGGGAATCGCCTCAGTCTCGGCCGATGGCGCGCGTTGCTCTTGTAGCTCGCGCTCGAACCGTTCCATCTCGACCTGGGGGCAGTCCTCATCCTTGGCGACGGCAATCCGCGTGACGTAGCAGTGCACGGGGATACCGGAATCGGTCTGGCCTTCCCAGATCCGGGCGAACATAGGATCGCGGCCTCCAGTGCTGAGCTCGACGATCTTCGTTGTACTCTCGACGGTGATTTTCATGCGGTTCCTTTCGCGCGTTGCTTCGCCAAGAAGCCGGGTAGCATCCTCTCACAGGTGCGCCGGTCGGCGTCTGTGAGGGTGCCTTCCTTGTCCGCCTTAATCGCCGCGAGTACGTTAATGCGGGCGCTGAAGCCGCGGCGGCGCACGGGATCGCCAGGTTTCCCCGTCCATTTATTCTTCATGGGGATACCTTCGCTCGCAGGTAGGCGATCTGTCGCGCGTGTTCCGCCTCTCGAATCAACTCGCGCTCCATCTGGCCCTCAATGAGCGCCATCCGAGCATTCTCGTAGTCCTGCTGCATGACTGCTCTCCGAAGGGAAGCTGCCGGCGTGGCGTTGGCTTCGACCACCAGGTTGTGTTCCCGGCGGCGATGATAGGCGCGGCAAGCGGCGCCGCGAGGAGCGAGTAGCATCAGGATTGCTCCTCGGGCGCGCAAAGCCTCAGCGTTGATTTGGAGCCGGTTGGGTTGCCGAACAGAATCTGGAAATCTTCCGCGGCACGCCAATCTTGCCGAAGATCCGCGACGATCGCGCGCCGGTTCTCGCGCGGCTGGTTCTCGCCGGGTACCAGTTCCGATTCAATGGCTGACTCCAGGTGATCCTGGTAGTCTGCGAGCAGACGGCTGAGTGCACGAACCTGACGTCGGCGAAGGGCGATAACCAGCGGAAGGGCCTTCATGAGCCCTCCTCGGCATCGATCAGAGCCGACAGGGACGCTTCGAGCCTTCGTGCGGCGCTCAAAGCCACCTGTAGATCGCCGTGCCGATTACCGCTGTTTACAAACTCCAGGAGTTTCTCGAGTACCAACTCGACATCGCGGAGGCTGCTCGAAAAAGTCTCCATCACGTTGATTTGATGGGCAAAACTTTTTGCGCGGCGTGAACTCTTCGGGTGGGCTCCCGGACGAGGGGCCGGACTTCTACCGTGTTTTACCAAAACGTCTGGGGCCGGGAAGTGGATCGAATGTACGGCACCTGGCATGGTATCTCCTCGGTAGCGGCGTCAATCACCGCTGGCAGCGACGGCCGCCGTGTCTGATTCTCTGCCTACGAGAGATCTGTTGTGGGCCACGCCACGGATCGGGACCGCCAGCACGAGATCGTTCAACTCAGCGACAGCTTCAAACACGGTCGCCGCCGGCGCGGAAATCGTTTCGCCACCGATGCGAACGGAATAGATAACTCGCTCGCCGCTCGCCGTGGGGAAGCGGACGATCCGCAGACGTGCGCCTCGCCGCGTGCCCCGCCACTTGCCATGTAACGCGAGGTGGTGGATGATGGAACTACGTTGGACGTTGGAGATGGGAAGTATCTTCACGTCAATGGCCCTCTGCGGGGCGCGGCTGACACTGGCCGCGCCCCGTTTCTGTTGCCCTAGACACTGTACGCCAACTTCGAGTCTGGCCACTTGGCTCTTGCCGCGGCGTTCGCCCGCGGCCCACGATTCCTCCGGGGGCCACCAGAGGAAAGTCAATCCCTATCAGGTTGCGGGCGCCGGGGGCGCGGGCGGTGTAACTACGATGGCGCCGGACTTTTGGACCAGGGCGTGAGACGCGGCCTGAATGCCGTCCATTGCGGCCTGGTCCGATGGCGCCAGAGTGCCCGGGCTGTTTTGGAAATTCGTAATGAGGGCGTCCAACGCGGTGATGCCAGCCGCGATGGAGTCCAATGTGCTGCTGATGGCGGTCAGATCGGCCTGCTCTTGCGCAGCCCAATCCGTGATTTTCGACATGTTTTTTCTCCCCTGTTCTGTCAAGTCATCGAGTTTCCGCTCGACACGGGCTAGTGTTAGCCGTTGCTCAAGCGTGCGTTGTTCGAATAGCTTCCGAAGATTGATGCTGAAATCCATCAAGCCTCCCGCGCTCGCCGTTTTCGTCTGGCTTGCTGCCGCCTGCGCATCCAGGCAAACCTCTCTTCCAGCGGGCCGACGCACTGCTGAGTGCCGAAGTCCGAACGCTCGCGCTCGTTACGGCTCTTGGCGCGCCGGTCCGGCTGATAGAAAGCATGGGCGCCGGTATTTCCGTTCAGAATCATTTAGCCTCGATCGCTCCGTTCTCCACGGCCACGCGTATCATCTTCTCGGCGATCAACTCGATGTCGCTGGGCACGTGGGCTGAACCCAAGCTGGGCCTCCAGGAGTAGTGAGGCGTCACTGTCACTTTGGCGTCTCCCCGCACTTCAAGAAAAAGCGCCGCGGTGAGACGATACTCAACCGGGCCGCGCGCCTGCATCAAGCAGCCCCCAGACCGAGAGCGAGCTGGCCTTCCGCCGCTGGCTCCTGCTGTGTGATGCCCCGCTCGAAGGCGTCCCGAGCCAGGGTACGGTTTCGCTCCAGCGCCTCTCCCACGGGGCACGAACAAAACCCTCCGTGATTCGCCCGGGCCCACCGGTAGTATCCGGTGCCGTGGCAACGAGAGCAGTTCTCGGGATGCTCGCGGAGCGCGTCCCTGACCTCGTTTTCCTTGGCGACGATCAGTTCCGCCATGGCCAGCAACTCCGGACTCTCCTTTCGCGCCACCGCTATTTCGACCCTCCATTCGGGAGCCTGGATGTGATCCGGGAACTCGCGCAGGAGGCGCACCACCACGGCGAGATTTTCGATAATCGCATCCGCGCGGGGGTCGGAGTAAATCGGGGCGCTTTTCAGATCCACTTCAGCCACCCTCTTCCCTGAGGACCGCCCGTGCCCGCGCTTTCTGCTCATCGTTGGCATCGGGGTCCCTCAGAACCCGCCTGGCGTCCCGGCAGCGAATGTATGCCTGCATCGGATTGCCCGTAGGTTCTGGCTTGGGCGTAGGGTGGCGCTGTACTTCCTGGGCCCACTTGGCGACCCATGGCGGCGCTGTGCTCAGGTACAGGCCAGCGGACTCCTGATACTTTTTCGTGACCGCCCGTAGCCCGTGGAAGAGCGCCTCGTCCGTAAGCACCGGGGATGCGGCACCGGCCGAGGCTTGGCACTCGGCCAGGACCTTCGCTGCAAACGGTGCATCCGTGCCCGGGTACCGCATGATGAATGCCCCGCATTGCGGGTACTGGTCCAGCAACTTCAGGGCGTCCCTATTGCCATTGGAGCCGGCGCCGTCGCCGTTCGATCCCGATTTTCTGCTTCTGACCGCGCGGGGCGGGGAAGGCTGCGGTTCGGGTGCTGGGGGCCGGATCTCCTCTGCGTCGCGTGACTTCGCCTCGCGGCTCTCGACGCGCGTGCAGATGCCGTTATCCTCCGTAAGGAGACAACGCACCGCCAGCGGGTAGGGCGTTCGATTGTCCAGCGAGAGGGGTAAGGTAGCTCCCCGAAACTCGGCGGCACCGAGCTTTCTGTACTGTCCGGGCTTGAGCGGCCGTCCGCCGGACGCCCCCTTTGTTAGCAACAACTTTTCTGAAACTCGGGAAGGACGTCCTTCCTGAGTGTTCGCCTCCTCTTCGCCTCCATCGGCCTCATCCGCGGCTTGCATCCCCTTCCGCGGGATGCTGGCGCTCGGCAGGCTTCGCCAGGCTTCGAAGCACAGCCGGAAGCGATAGAGGTCCAAGCCGGAGGCGCCTTTCTCGCAAAGCAGAGTGAACGGCTCATCCGGGTCGGCGTGTCCTTGGTCAATCGCCTTGGAGGATGCCACGCCGCGCCTGAGAAGGTCCTCGATGTCCTTCCTCATCGGCTGCCGGGTGAACTCTCCCTCGTCTGCGAAGTCCTCGGGAATCATGACCGCGGTGTACTGGCGTACAGGACCGTCCTGCGTGGGGCGCCGCCCCTCGGTCTCGAAGTAGACGCTCAGCAGGAATTGAGCTTGGCACGGTCCCTTAATCAAACGCGGTAGATCCGCCCGAAGCCGCAAGGCAGTCCATTTGCTCTCGCGCCACTCCTCCCGTGCGTTTTCGATGAGAGCGGCCCGTCGAGGGCCGTCGCGTCCATAGAGGGACTTCGGCCGCGCGACGCGGGCGACAGTGCGCGCGACCTTTTTGCCGGCGTCGGCAATATGGTCGGGGACCAGTTGCGCCGCGCTACCCATCGATCCCCCCGGTTGGCTGGCGATCCCCGATGGAGGAGGGATCGCCAGGCCTGGGGCCGACACGCGAGGCGGAGGCTCGGAGTAGGCAGGCGCCCAGCTTCCGATAACGGATATTATTGTCACCAACCTGAGCACTTGAGAGTCTGGTCACTCGACTGACGCCTTTCCACTAAGTTGCTCATTCAGCATCCGAACCACGTACCATTTGCTGGTTTGTAGAAACCTGGCGAGGGCCGTCAAGGATATCCCGGTGCGCGCCATCTCAACGGCCCGGCGAGAGAGTGCCTGGTCGAGCATCTTCGGTATACGACCGGACCGTCGGACGAGTAGGCGATCCGCCTCTGGCCCGGGATGGCCGAGCGAGTTTTGGCGTCTTCGTGCGGGGGTTTCGGTTCGCGGCGTTGTGCCGATGCCCGGCAAACCTCGAGAGGTGGTTGCGACCTCAGATCTGGCGCCCGGCATCAGAAGCGACTATACTCCACCTCTCACGGGATTGCAAGGGCCAATTTTATTTTTCTTTTCGGGAAGCTCGCTGAGTGGAGTTTTCGCCCGAAACTCGGGAATCAAGTCCTTCCCGAGATTCGGGAATCAACTCCTTCCCGAGTGGGGAATCAGGTCCTTCCCGAATTTGGCCCCTATCATTATTGCTTGAAGTTAATTGAAGTAGTTAAGCTGCTGCTGCTGTTCTCTCCGCACGAAGGAAGCAGCAGCAGCCGTAAAATTTAAGCTCTCAACGCAAAGGCAAAACCTCAGAAGTTGGCGATTCTTCCCGCCAGGTCGTCGTAGAGGGAACTCAAAACGCTAAGCCTCACCGCCTTGACCTCGTCCAATAGCTTGGCATCGATGATCTGTACCAGCTCCTGCTCGAGTTGCGCCCCGCGCCAGTCGGGATCCACCGGCCCGACGCCTGGATGTAGCGCCATCCACGCCGGTTCCCTCAGCACCAGCTTCCATTCCCAGTTCAAGGACTGGGCCCGGGCGATCTCGACCCATTCACAAGAGGCGAGAATGTACCGCCAGAGAACCCAGAGCGTCGGGCGGCGGCGGCCCGAGCCGACCGGTCCCGCGCACTCCAGCAGCACCGCTGGCTCCGGAAACTCTTCAGCGGAGATCCAAGCGCCTGGCCGAAAGACCGGTCCTTCAAACATCGTGTTATAGGGGGTTCCTTTCACGGCCGAGAGAAGCCGAAAGAAGAGACACGAACTGCGGCCCCGCGCTGATGAGCTTCTGGGCAACGCTACCCGTTCAGGCGGGGCGGCCCGGCGGGCGCTTGCATCGGACATGAACGGGTAGGTGTTCATTCTGGTTCGATCCCCGTTCAGAATCCATGCTCACCTTCGGCTACAGAGTTTCACCGATGCAGTAAGTTAATCTCGATCAGGGAAAATCCGAAGATCAAGACGCTGGCCAGGCCCAGTAGCCAATAGAATCGCCGGCGCCAGCGACGCTCCTCAAGGTAGGGCGTGAACCCGTCGCGCCGAAGGCGGCGGATAAAAACAGCGTCGTCGTCCTGCCAGGGCGTCGTCTCGCGCACCAACTCCTTGTCGCCCCCCAGTGTTCTCATTTGACCCTCCCCGCGTAAGCGAACCAGTCATGGTTGAGGCGCTTCACCAGGGCGCGGCAGTCGAGACCATGGCGAGTTTCGAAAGCCGTGCGGTCGAACCGGTGATACTCGATGTGCTCCGCCGGCGTCAGTGGGAGACAGGTGTAATCCGAGGGCTTCTGAGCCATGCCGCCATCATCTCCTGTATGCGCCGCCTCGCAGCCGAGTGCGCCCGAGACCGCCGAAGGCAGTGAGCGAATCCACCGCCGATACTTCCAATTGCGCGCCGGCCCGCGCCGAGCTCGCCGGCGGGGAGCGCGCCTGGAGCTGCGCTCTCCGTGGACCGCGTACATGAGCCAGCGCGCCAGGGCGCTACGCACCATGCGACCCTCCGTTCCTCGCCTGGTTGATGTAGGCCGTGGTCAAGAGACAGCGCACGTCGTCGGCCTTGACCTGGTTGCCATGCTTCTCGCTCGCGTAGTTCAATGCGGCTGCATAAACGTCGACCAGCGCATTGGTCTGAGCCAGCAATCGGGCCCATCCGTTCTGTACGTCGATCGAGGGCGCCGGCGCCGTGCCGTGGGGGCCCATGGGTTTGCTACCATTGCCGTTACTGGGTGTCCTTGGCAGCTTCGAGGCTGCCGTGACCGCGGCGGGTGGTAGGACACTCGCCGCGGCCTTACCGTTGCCATTCGCCGGCACCACGAAGGTTCCGTCCGGCTGCTCGCCAGCCAGGAGATCCGGAGACAGCCAGGCGCGCCACTCGACCGGGCTCCCCCTTTTCCCATCGCGGTGCTTGCAGATGAAGAACGGCTGGTTGGCGCGCAGCTTCAACTCGTTGACTTTCTCGGCTACTTCAGGCTCCAGGAACATGATGCGCCCATCCGCCAGGGTGAACATGACGCGCTCGCCAAACTTGGTCTCGATGGTCTTGCCCACCCCGTAAGCCAGCGCTACCTGAGCCGGGACGTTGGGGGAGAACTCCAGAATTTCACGCATTATGAGGCCTCCCCGAAGTTCAGGCCGCGCAGCAGGTGCTGAAGGCGCTCGCGCGGCACGAAGGCCGCGATCTCTTGGGGTGTGCAGCCAGTCTCGCCCAATGTGCTGGCGGCGTGGTTGCCGATGAACTCGTGGATCTCCACCGAGTTCTCATGGCCATATTCGTAGGCGAGATCCAGAGCCAGGAGGCGGCGCTCCTGGGTCCGCTCGATTTCCTCTTCCCGCCGGATCCAGTCTTCTTCGGACGGCGGGGCTTCAACGTGTCCTTCGAACCTGTTCATGACTCACCTCTTTCGATTGAGGCTCCAAGCCGTGTTCAGGTACACGACCAGGAGCAGAGCGAGCATCGTCCAGTCCGCAACGCTGAAGCTTCTCAACTGCATCTGCCAGTGCGGATACCATCCGCGGAGAATGGCCATCAGGTGTGCGGGCTGGAGGAAGCCGCTCACATTTCAACTTTAAGGTATTTACGTAAGTATGTCAACCGGGAAATACCCAGGGCGGGTAGGGGGAGTACTTACGTATTGACACCCGCGAGCCGCCGCGCGTATAATTCTTGCAATGGCCAGGAAAAAAGGAAAGAATAAGGCCGCTCAGGCGCTGGTTCACCTGCGATGGAGCAAGGCTTCGCAGGAGCAGAAGTCAGAGTGGGGTCGAAACATGGTGAACGCGAGATGGGCCGGACACATAGCGAAACGGCCGGCGTCGAGCCGTGGGAAAACAAAGCCAAAGAAGGCCGCGAAGTGAACTTCTGGGAGCGGCGTCCGGTGCAGTGGGTGGTCGTCGGAGTGATGGCCTGCCAGACGGCATTGAGGCTGGCCGCTCTGATCCTCCTACCTGTCGCCTCAATTCTCGTACTCGGGGCACGTCACCCGGGTGCCAGCGCGTTCGCTGCGGGAGTCTACGTGCTGATCTGCTCGGTGGCTTGGGTACGAGCGCCGGCGCCGCTTAAGCAGGTCGGTCTAGCGTTCGAGTGGCTAGGCGGAACGCTTCTTCTGTTTTGGATGATGACGGGCTTCGACATCGACGTTGTAGAGGCGCTTTCGAAGGTCGCATCTCGCCATAGGGAGCGTGTTGGGATATTCGTCCTGCTGTACGTGCTCGTCTTCCTCGCGGCACAGGCTTGGAAGCGGAGGATCGCCGGCCAGCCAATTGGCGCTCCAAGCACCCTACGGCCGCAGCGGAGGAGCGGGTAATGCTCCGGAAACAGTGGCCACTCATCCTCGTGCTGCTCATCCTCGTCGCCGCAATCGCGATGCGCCTCACCGGTGTCGGAGCAACGGCCAAGTGCCGAGACGGAACGTACAGCTGGAGCCGGCATCATTCCGGCACGTGCTCAGGACACCACGGAGTGGCTGAATGGTACAGGTGAGGTTCCAAGGAGTGAGCCGACTCTTCGGAAATGGGACGAAAAACAGGGTGTGGCGGAAAAGCTACACGTAGGATAATTCACATGCTACCAGTGGCGGAAAGTGTACCGACGGAAGTCTTGACAGTCCTCTCGTTTAGCGACCTCGGCTTGCTCTCCCGCGATCTAATTACGAACGCTCGTCTACTGCATCCCGAGGAGCCGATTGCGAACCTACTACCGGAAATCATCAGCATGGCGGAGCAGGACTTTCTCGCGCAACTCGACGCGCTCCTCCAACGCAGCAACGCGGTCCATCAGAGCCACCACCTGCTCGGTAAGAATCTCGGAGGCGTCGTCCATGGCTGATTCCAGTGTAAAGCCCGGAGCGAAGAAAGGCACGAGGCAGGTGCGCCTCTACCGCCTCTACAATTGGCAGGTATCCCGCGACGGAGAGCCGTTCGCGTTGTGTGACGGCTGCAAGCCGGAACAGCCGGTGCCAGCCGGGTGCATCCTTAATTGCATCGCCAACGGGGCGCTGCAACCGTGGGAACAATGCGGCTACGACCCATGAGCGACACTTACATCTGCGCGCAGTGCGGCGGTACATTCTCCAAAGTGAGGGACGACGACGAAGCTCTGGAGGAGTACCGCGAGACCTTTCCAGAGTGGATGCGCTTACAGGACAGAGGAGAGCCGGCCATCGTGTGTGACGACTGCTGGCGAAAGATGATGGCGTGACACCACCAAGGCTTACCGCGTGCGCTGCTGCTGTCCGGGAAGTTTAGGAAGACGGGGAGGGGCGGGGAATGCCTGGCGGAGTTGGGGCGGGAGTGCGGCGGGTTTCTTCTGGTAGACCCGATTCTGTTTGATCTGCTCCCATGTCGAGAGCTTCGGCCGCTCCGGCGGTTGCGGCCGAACGTGGATCGGCGGGGTCCCGGTCAGTATCGTAGCCGCAACCTCTCCAGGCTTGTAGCGATCCCTGTCCGGCCCAGCCAGCATGTTCCAGGCGTTCTGGAAGCTGTAGGGAATCGGCGCCAGGCCCTTGGCGGCGTGGATTCCGCCGCGCGCCGTGGCGGCCCAGAAGTTCATGCCCCTGGGCACGATCGGGCGCCCCAGGAAGTCTTCGTTCTTGGCGGCTTCGAGGCCGGTGCGGAAAAGCGGTGCCGCCTTGTTCGTCATGGTTCGCACCGCCCCGCCCAGAGCGCCGTAACGAGCGGAATTGTCGATGAAGGACTGGACGTCCTGGGGCGCTCCGGCGGCGAACCAGTTCTCGTAAACGTCCCGGCCGTCCTTGTCCGTTCCGACGAGCACCCGCGTAGGCCGTTTCGACCAGCGGCGGGTCAGGGCAAAGCTTGCCAACTCCGAGCCGATGACGATGTAGGCCGCGGCGCGCATCCAGAAAAGGCGAGCCGCCTTCCCGGCCGGGGTCCACTCGCGTTTGCCGGCCGAGGTGAACTCAGGGGCGCCGGTGCCCATCGGTCCGCCAGCGCCGAGTGCCTTCATGCCCACGGTGGTCTGGCCGGCCGGCACCGTCCCTTCGAGAGCGTACTTCACATTGAAGATGTTGGAGATGGTCCAGTCGGGAGCCAACATGATCGCGCGCAGCGCCTCCACGGTGGCGTGATTCGCTCCGAGTTTTTCCCAGTTCAGGCCGCCGTAGACCGCGTTGATTTCCTTGGCGATGCTCTCGCCGGCTTTCGATAATTCGCTCTGGCTGGCGCCGGGATGCTTCGCCATCCAGGCCGTCCGCTTGATCTGGTAGTCGGTTACCTTCCAAAAGCGTTGCAGAATGTCAAAGGTGCCGCGGGTGACCGTATTGGCCGCCGCATCCATTTCACGGATCACCGGCACCCTCCTCCAGATGTCGGTCCACGTGGGAATGGAGCCCGGCTCCAGCGACTTGTATGCCTCGACGCTCTTGCCCATCATCGTCGTGGTTCCGCCGTCCATTACGAACTGGCGCTCGGCGCGCTCGAAGTCGGGATTGTCCATGCTGGTTCCCAGGCGCTTAAACCAGAGCAGCCCCTTCGTGATTCCCACCGGTCCCAGATTGTAGAACGCCATCAAATTGAGGGCGCGCGCGTGAAACAGTGAAAGGCTCAGCGTCGCCTGCTTGAGAAGCGCCTGGCGGGCACGCAGGTTTCCGAAGCCTTTTATCACGCGCATGTAGTCCGGGTCGGTGATCGGTCGCAAAGCGTCCGACACGACTTGGGGCGTCCAGAAGGTTTGCAGCGCAAAGGTCTGCTTTCCCTCCTGGTCCGTGACCGGGATCTCGTTACGGAAGAGCCGGGCGTGCGGCGCCAACTCGACCCAGTTCTCCGGGATGCCAGGCGCTCGCGGCGCGCCCCACACTCCCATGTGGTTTTCCTCCAGCTCATCCTGGAGGATGCGCGTCGCGCGCGCGGTGGCGAACTTGTCCCCGTGAATCGTGGCGGCGTCGAAAGCGTTCAGGGTCTTCGGCCGCACGCCGTCGGCGATGGCGTCGAAGATCGTCGGGTAGGAGCGGTGCTCCGCGAAGGCGAAGTAGCGGCTGATCTTGCCACCCAGCATCTGGCCTATGCGCTGTGACGCGGGCTTGGGAGCTTCCCCTTCGCCTTTGGGCCAGAGAAGGTGAGTGAAGTACCGCTCGGGAGTCAGGCCGCGCTCGATAATCCCGCGCATCTGACCTTCCATCATGGTGGCCCGCGCCATCTTGGTCAGCACCTGGTCGGCCTGGATCATCTCCGGAGTCGGATTCTGCGCTCGTTCGATGGCCGGCCCCAGACGGTCGATGTTCCGCGTGAACGCGGCGCGCTTCTCGGGATCAAGAGTGGCGAGGTTCGGATGCGTGCCCGCAGCCCACTGCTCCAGTTCACCTGGACAGCCGTACATATCCCGCATGATGGCGATGCCTTCCTGGTCCACAGGACTCGGCACCAGTTTGCGCAGACGGCCTATAACTTGGTTGACCCGCGTGGCCCAGAGGTTCCGTTCGGCCAGGTAGGCCGATGCCAGCCGGTCGGCCAGGTCCTTGACCGCCGGGTCCGCTTTGGCCTCTTCGAGGACTTGGATAGCGGCGTCCCGCTTGGATTTGAGAGCCAGCGCCTCCTTGATGTCGGCCTTCAGAATTTCCCCGACGCGCGAGGTCCCGGCCTCTTCACCCAGAAACTCACGGACCGGGCGGGATTCGCCTCCGCCTACTTTGGGGGCTCGGGCGGCAAGGGGCTGCGGCTGGTACCCGGATCTTGCTGCTGAGGGAGCGCCGCCGCCTTCTTCATCATCTCCTGGACCGCGCTCTCCAACTCCTCGCCCTCCAGGCCGTCCTCCTGGATAAGTCGGCGAAACAGCGCCTCCAACTCCTGGGGGTCCGATGGCCTTTTCAGGGTGAAGTGGCTCTCCCCCTTCCAGAGCGAGATTGCGTTCGGAGAGAGAAAGAAGTTGATTCTGCCTGATCGTGGCATCGATTTGCTCCAGTATGACGCGGGCTGCCGCGCCGGGGTGCTTCTTCAGATGGCGGATGTACTGTTGGCCGAGGGCTTCGGCTTCATCGGCAGTCACGCCCATCTCATGATATCTCCCGGGGCGCATCAGGCGGACACCAATCTCCGCAGCAATGACAGCCCGGTTATGCTCGTAGAAGGCCGATTGCGGGTCTAGTGTGACATAGCCGGCGCGTTCCGCCAACACCATCGCGCACCGAGCCCCTAATGGGGTCTCGACCACCTCGACCGGCAAACCATACAAGCCCCTGTGTAGAGCGAGTTGCCTGCTGTGGTCGATCTCCTCCTGGACGTTCAGCGCCAGATTCTCACCCGTGATCGATGCCCCTGTCTGGATCACAGGCAGAGGTCTGCCACCGGGGTTAATAGTGCGAATCTGGCGAGCGATTTTGAGTAGCGCTCTCTCGAACGCATTCGGCTGCGTACCGCGGAGGCTCTTGGCTGCGGCCAGAATATACCGCTGTTCGGCCGGGTTGAGAGCCACCGCATGGGTAGCTTCCGAAGTGGCGTTCCGGCCGGTAGGCCCCATGTTCCGCAACACTGCGTCCATAGCGGCGTTGTTCACCAGGAGGCACGGGACACGTTCCACACTGGTAGGCTTCGAATCCGCGGCCTCCCAGTACTGCTCCACGTCCTCGCGACCGGCGTCTTTCAATCGCGTGATTCCTGGCAGTAGGTTGAGTTGATCGGGTGAGACGCGACGCCGCGCCTGTAAGGCTGCGATTGCCCGATTCCCCATGTACCGCCGGGGACTTGCCAGGAACTCTCCCACCTCTGGGAGCGGCACGGTCATGTAATCCGCGTGGTCCGGGCTGGTCCGCACCTCTACTCCGATTTCTCGCGCGCGCTTGCGCTGGGCTTCTTTGACCGCCTGCTCGACAGCCGGCTGCAGATTGCTGGAGTCGAGCGCGTGCTGGTGCATTTCCAGGTTTTCGCCACGCACGCGGATGGCGCCCTCGCCCATCAATTTGCCGACGGCTTCCTGGAAGAGCGACCCCGGGAGCGCCCGCTGCGCCACCGTGGCATGTAAGTCCGTGCCGGCGTCGATCACTTTCCCCTGGTAGACCCAGAAGCCGCGGCCGCCAGGCGTCACCTCGGGCACGCGGCGGAACATGTCGGGCGTGGTCTTGAGGCGGCGGGCGAAGAGACCGCCTTGCTCCGGTCCTTCCTCCGCGAACAGATCGCGGGTTTTCGCGGGCTTCAGCTTCCCTGGTTTCGCCGCCATCCCCGACCGGATCTGCGCGGTGAGTTGGTCATGCAGCAGCCGTGCCTCGTTCAACTGCGCGATGGCCCGAGACTCGGCTTCGGTTTCTGGAACCAGGAAGGATTGCTGGCCTGGAAGTGGACCTACTGCACGGGACTGTAGCGGCTGACCGTATTCCCCGGGGCCAGCTTGGCGTGGCCCTTGTTCACCCAGTCCCTTAACTCCTCGATCATGTCCTTGCGGAACTCCGGTGAGTTTACGGACCTGGGCCGCGAGGAGGTTGCGGACTTGGCGGTAGGCGGATTGTTTGACTTCATGGGCGCTTTCTCCACCGGCCAGCGACTTGGCCGACTGATCGAGAATCGAATCGATCGGACCGACCGAGGTGCTGAGTCGATCATACAACAGAATGCCCTGGTTGGCGCGCTCCGCGATCTGGGCATTTTGGGTGGTCAGTACTATGTTTCCGGCTTCCGTGAGGCGCTCCGCAGCCGGGGCCGCAGCCACGGTTCCGAACAGCTTCTTCTCGGCCGCCAACTGCTTCCGAACGTAGTCGGAAATCTCGGCCTTCTCCGGAAGGAGCGAGCGCGTCATCTCCTCCTCGCCGAACATGGAGGTCTGGACCTCGTCCTCGGGGCGCTCCGTAACGGTCGACGTCCGCTGGTTGAGGCGGATCAATTCACCGAGTTGGTCGTTGGTGAGCCGCTTGCCACCCTGCTCGCGCTGGCGCATCAGGTCGTAGAGCGCCTGCTGGTCCGCATGGTTGGGGACGCCGGCGCCGATCACCGCCCCTCTGGCGACTGGGAGGGTTCCGTTAATCACGTCGTCGAAGATGGGCTGCGAGAGATTCGAAAGCGCCAGCCCTTCGCTGGCCACCTTGCCCGTGAGCGAGACCCCGTTGGCGCGCAACTGCTCCGGAGTCATGCGAGAATCGCGGAATATCTTGGCCGCGTCGGTGGCCTCGCCTCTACCTTCGGCGATGTTGATGAGTGCGCCCTTGAGACGCGCTTCCTGCGCGTTGTTGGCAACCAAATAGCGGGCGGTGGCCTCGGGGACATTGAGACGCCTGGCGAGGTCCAGCCGATTATGGCCATTGACCACGTAGGTCTGGCCGTCCGCGGGGTCTTTCCATACGGCCAGGACACCCGACTTCTCCGGGTCCCACCGGGTGATGTCGCGCGACTCTTCCCCGACACCCCCTTGGCCCACGTTGGCCTTGAACTGGAAGCGCGGAGCATCTACCTTGATTTCGGAGGTTGGAACGTTGCCGACCCAGCCAGGCTCCCGAGCGTTCACCGCCTGAACTTCCTTCAACTCCTGCGCCTGCTCCGCCGCTTCTTTCTCACGCTCCGCTGGTGTGCCCTCGCGCAGAATCCTCGGCAGATCCGTGTGCTCCTGCTCGAAGTCGGCGCGCTCCATTGACACCGTATTTGGTGTGACCGTGGCACCGGAGGGCGTTCGCACGGGCGCTATTTCGGCCCCTTGGCCCTGCGGAGGCGCAGGAACGATTCCAGGGGGCTGAGGAGGAGGTAAGGTGCGGCCAATTGGGGTGACAGGCTGTGGCGTTTGAACCACAGCCGGAGCCGGAGGAGGGGTTCGAACCGGGGTCTGAGCCTGGGGCATTTGACCCACCGGCGGCGCCGGGATGTTGCGGTTTTCGGCGTTATAGACCGTGGGGCTGTGCCGGATGATGTAGATTCCTGGCTGAAGCGCCGCGTTGCTCGCCATATCGACCGGCTGCATCTGCCACTTGCCCTTGGCATCCTGTGAAATTTGCTGGACGCTGCCCGGCGGATCGTCCTTGCCGGTCATCTCATCGCTCGAAGGTTGGAACTTGTCCAGGTTCTCCGGAAATCCCGCATCGGCCCACGCGTGGAGCAGTTTCACGTCCCGGTAGTGCGTGACCGCTCCGATTTTGATGGGCTGGTCGTTTGCCTGAGCCTCAGCGTACTGGTCCATCAAATCCTGAACCGTTCCGATGGCCCGCTCTTTGAAGGTGTTGAACGCTTCGCCGTTCTGTGTGGATCCCTCGCTGCGGCCGGGCACGGGTTTATCCGGCGAGTCGTCGATGAAGCCGTTCAGGCGATCCAGGACCTTTTCGGTCGGCTGGCCCTCAACCTCTCCCAGATACCAGGGATGCAAACCTTCAGTGGCGTGGCTGAAATAGGCCCCGCTGGCTTGGGCAATCGGAGCCGCAGTCTGAACCGCTCGGTCCATGTCGGAACTCACCACCAGGTCCAAACCGCCCTTCTGGGCGAAGCGCTGCCCGATTTGGTTGGCTTGCTCGACTCCTTGCGGGGAGAGGGGGATATTGGTCGAGCCGCGAATCAAATCCTCGCCAGAGCGACCTTCCGGCTTCTGGGCTGCGCCGGCGGCGGGGGCGGCGGTAGGTGGTGCTGCGGCCATAGTCGGCGGCGGTACAGACACAGCGGGCGGCGCGGCGGCAGCCGGTTCTTGGGGCACCCGCGGCGGAGCGGCGGTGCGCCAGCCTTCGCCGAGGTCCACGGCGGCTGCGGGCGGTGGCGGGGCTTCGGGGGGCGTCGGTACAGCGGTGGGGGCGGCTTCTGGCGGGAGGGGGGCTGGCGCCGGTGGCTCGCCAGGGACCGGTGGCGTTTCGGGGACTTCCGGTGCCGGGGCTGCCAGCCTTGGTCTGTTTGCGGCGGCCCTGGCTGCGTCGGCCCGCTCGCCTGCCGCGCGATAGGCTTCCTCGGCGTTTAGCCGTTCCTGGAGCGCGCGCCGCGTTGCCGACAGCGCGCCGACATCACTGAGTTGCCCGGCGGCGTGCATTCCCGCCAGCGTTCCAAGAAATGCCGATGTGCCGGCGGCGCCCAACTCGCCCAGGGCGCCCCAGTAGTCACCTTTCTGGTAGGCGTCGTAAGCCTCGGGAACTTCTTTGGTGATCTGGCGCGCCTGTAAGCCCGTGAAGAACGTCGAGAGGGCTGCATCCGCAGCTTTGCCTGCCGCCGCCATCTGCGCGCTTGAGGATGCCGCTGCCGCGCCCAAGCCGGCGCCGGTGACTGCCATCGCTGCCCCCGCGGGCGATATCATGCCGGCGGCAGGCTCGATGATGCCCTTCTGGATGATCTGGAAGGGGCCGACCATAATCTGGTTCAACTCTTTCACGGCGTCCTGAACGAAGGGCGGCGGCGAAAGTAGAAATTTCTGAAGGGTTTGAGCGGTGGTTTCCTCCGGGGGTGGCGTGTAGGTTCGCCCCCCTGGTCCAACATATGTCGGGGTCCCTGGCTTGCGAGCGTAGATGCCGAGGATGGGGGGCGCCTGTGGCGCAGGGGGGATCTCCCGTTCCTGGATCTGCGGCGATGGGGCGCCCGTTGGGCTGGGGCCTAGCTGTCCAGCCGCGGGGGGTTGCGCGGCAAAGTCCTGTCCTGGCCCGTACTGCGGTCCCGATTCTTCTTTGGCCGGCGCTCCTACCTTTTTGCCGTTGTACAAATCTACCCAGTTCGATCCATTCCACTTCGAGACGAGACTTCCCTGCTGATTGCGGCCATAACGGGTGGGAGGGGCGTAGGCCGAAGCTGGGGCCTGAATGTCTTGGTCTTGATCCCCGGTATCAGGTGATACCGCGGAGGGTGGAGGGGGAGGAACCGAGGGGGCCGGAGCGCGGACGGGAGGCGCCGGAGCGGCTGCCACAGTCCAGCCACCGCCCAGGTCCTGTGGCTGAGTTTGAGCGGGCGGGGGCGAGGGTGGTGTGGATTGTGTTGCGCCGGCAACGGTCCAGCCGCCACCGAGGTCTTGGTCTGCCATGGGGAGAATATCCGGCGATTGTCGGAGTGATTAACGGCTTATTGCACGAAGTAGGCGATACCGTCCTGCTTTTTCCAGGTGTGGCCATCGGGGCTGTTCACCGGCTGACCCTCCGGCATGTTGTCGATCACGGATTGCGGGGGCGCCGTCACGCCCATGAGGCTCGCCTTGCGCGCCTGGACCTGCTGGAGTTGCCCATTGATAAGTTGAAGCCGCCCCTGTATTTGTCCCCGCAACTGTGGGCTCAGTGGAGTCTTCGTTGGATTGCCGTTTTTATCGACGGCAAAGCCGCCGGTGAGCTTGGTTCCGATGTCGATCCGCTCCTGGTGCAGCCCGAACTCTTGTTTGCTGATAGCGTCCGTCTCCCGCAAGGTCTGTACCGGCGTGAGTCCGCCGGCGCCGGCGCGCGCCTTCTGGATGGCTATGCGCTGCCAGCCCTGCGCTTCCATGGTCTGCTCATGGGCTGCGGTTTGCGCCCTGGTGGCGGCGGTGGCCCCGCTGGTCACCTGCTGTTCGGACGTTTGCCCCATCTGCCTCAGTTGAGCCGGCGTCTGCTTCGGGTCCCAATCCTCAGGGTCGGGATAGCCGTACTTGGCCGCATCGCCGGGCGGCAACTGTGCCAGCTTGGCTTCGTAATCGTCGGCGTCGGTCGCTGTGGCCAGGATGGCCGTCTGGTTGGCGCGCACCGCCTGATCGGCCTGGGCCTGGACCTCGGGCAGTTTCGCCGCACTGATTTTCGCTGCCGATTCCGCAGCCGTTTGGCGCGCTTTGGCCGTGTTCGCCTGTTGTAGCTTGAGTGCCGCCGCCTGCTGGCCGCTCAGGGTCTGCATCCCGAGTTGGTAGGCGTCCAACGTCTGAGAATCAGGTAACTCCGGATGCTGGCTGATGGTGGCAGAGTACTCCGAGGAGTTCAAAAGTCCGTCGGTGTAGGCTTGCTGGTTGAAGTTCTTCCAGTTGTTCTGCTGGTATTCGGGGGACTCGCTACGAAATGCCGCCAGCCTGCCAAGGTATTCATCGTGCCGCGCGTTGGTGGCCTTCAGCTCTTCCGTCGACGTCTTGGCGAGCTCCTGCCGGTGAGCGAGCACTTGCTTCTGGTATTCGGCGTACCCAGCGTAGGACAGACCTCCGCTGTTGAAGGCATCCTCTCCGGCCTTCATCAGGTCGATGGGGTGCGAGCCGTAAGCGGGTGCGCCGCCACCCGTGGCAGGAAGTTGCCGGTAGATGCCCTGATCTGTGCCCGTGCCCTTCGGGGCGTCGCGTTCGATGGCATCCGCGCCCGTACCCGGAGGGGCCTGCCGGTAAATGGCATCGTCCCCTGTTCCTTGGAACTGCCCGTCCGGCGTGGCCTGCGCCTGGCGCCGGAGAGCTTCGCCGATTGCTTGCTGGTCCTGCTGTGCCTGCTGAGCCTGGCGGACGCGAATCTGCGCTTCTTGAGCAGCCGCTTGCTGCTGCTGCTGCTGGTAGGGATAGAGAGTCTGCTGCTGCTGGGCCTGCTGCTGTTGGATGGCGCTCTGCTGCTGAAGAGCGCGCGCGGACAGCATCTGGCTGTACATCTGCATCGGATTTTCGATGGGAGCCGGGCGTCCCGCGAGGATGATGTTGGGATCGAGTGGCATGGTGGTTTATCCCATGGTCCCTTCACCGCTGTACGGAGAGTAACCAGAAACGGCGTAAGGGTTGTAGCTTCCCCCACCGTAGAGACCATAGGGGTTCTGCATCGCACTGAGCCCGTACATCTGCGCCGCGTTGGTCACGCCGCCGATGGCATTCTGCCAGGCATTACCCGAGCCAATCTGTCCGGCTGAGGTGGCATTGGCCGCGCCCAAATAAGCGTTGCCGGCGGCTTCCGCGCCTGTCAGTCCGACATTGCCGATGTACTGGTTGCCCTGCATGGCGGTGTTGGCAAGCTGGCTCCCGACGCCAAGCTGAGCGTTGGAGAGCATCTGCGCGCCTTGCATCGAGGTATTCGACAACAGGCCCGCGCCCTGCATGGCCTGGCCGCCGATGAGACCCGCGCCTTGCATAGCCGTCTGGGCCCCGAGGCTCGCGCCCTGCATCTGCGCGCTGGTGCCGAGTCCGGCAATTTGACCGGCCTGGTTGCCGTAATTGCCGCCCGCGCTGACCATTTGCGAGTTGGCGTTCTGGCCGTAGTTGGCCAGAGCGGAGAGACCCTGAAGCTGGTTGCCGTAGTTGGTCTGGTAGGTTTGCAGCGCTTGGTTGTAGGCGTTGTTGTAGGTGGTTCCGGCGAGACCCTGCGAGTAGTTCTCGATGGCTTTGAGGTTGCTGCCCGATTGCAGCATTCCTGCAGCCGCGGCCTGGGATTGGAGCGCCTGGTTGCCTTGCTGCAACTGAAACTGGTAGCCGGGGGTGTTCTGAAGATTCTGCGGATTGAACGAGAATTGCTGAGAGCCCTGGCCGCCAGGGGCCATGAAATTCTGAAGCTGCTGGACGCCCTGCGTGCCGGCTTGCTGATAGGGCTGAATGCCGCCGGTGAGTTGGTTGTAGATTCCGGCCTGCTGCTGTTGCGCTCCGGTGAGGTACTGGCCTGCGCCCTGTACTCCGCCCGCGATATACTGCCCCGCGCCTTGCATCCCCTCTGCCGCCGCTTGCTGCGCTTGCTGCACGGCTGGGGAGATGGCTCCCTGGGCTTGCAGAACTCCGGCGCCGATGGCCTGGTTTGCGCCGTAGAGTCCCTGATTGAGCGCCTGGTTGGCCTGCGTAATGCCGGCATAGCCGGCATTGATGGCGCCGCCCGTCGCCTGGTTGATCGAGCCGGCCACGGCTTGGCCGGCAGCGGCCTGGGTCTTGGCGGCGCTCTTGGCGGAACTCGATCCGATCAGGCCGCTGATGATGCTCCCGCCGGCCATGATGCCTGCGGCTAAAAGTGGCATGGTCTATACTCCTGGGCGGGTGATGCCGAAAAGGATCTGGTCATGGTTCTGCCCGTCTTTCCTGTAACTCTTCTCGTTCAGCCCGTACTGCCTCAGCCCCGCTCTCCTGGCGAAGCGTTGGGCCACGCGGTTGAAACTCGGCATGTTGGTCACGATGCGCACGATTTTGGTCCGCTGCCACAGCCACTCGAAGAGCGCTTTCATGGCTTCGAGCGCCTTTCCGTTCAGGCGCATGACCGTGTGCAACTCCCAGCAGATTCCGGTCTGCGGCGCCAGGCGGAAGAATCCCATCAGGTCGCCGTCGGGGTCGCGCGCCAGGACATACCAGAGATCCGGATGCTCGATGATCGACGCCTCCTCGAGTGATGGCGAGAAGTCGTCGGAGATCCAGTAGTAAAGTTCCGCGTGCCCCCGCAACAGAGCAGTGAGCAGACGATAATCCGTGGTCCGTTCGAGTTGGATGGTGCCCATGGCTATACTGAAGAAATGAACCGCCGCGGATTCTTCGCCGTGCTTGCCGGCGTGGCTGCTACTGCGGTGCTTGATCCCGAAAGGCTTTTATGGGTGCCAGGCAAGAAGCTGATCTCGATTCCGAGACCTCGGCTTACGATTGCGTTCGAGGGTTTCCAGAAAAACACCCGCGAAGAATGGGCCATTGGTCCCGACGGGAGGGTGCTTGGTTACTCCTTCGACTACGGGGACGGTGTGCTCCGGCGAATCAGGGACTCCTACTGGATTGGGAAATCGCCGCCTTTCGTGCCGATGCCGCAGCCTACGCCTCTACACTTCTTCTCCCGGGGTCAGTACACGAAGTTCTCGACGCTGCCCTCGGCCAAGCCGTCACCCGCTGTCAAGCAGGTATAGGGTTGCGCATCAAGCGATCCGACAAACTCCGCCGCTGCCTGGCCATCGCATTCGAAGCTGCCGCTGAGGTAAGGCGCCGCGTCCCACGCAGCCGTGGCCCTTCCGTGGGCCGAGAATTCGCCAGTGGTTTCTCGGGCTGCATTCCACTCCGCAGTCCCCACGCCGAGAGCCCGAAAGACCTCCGATCCGACACTGGCGCCCGCGGTCCACGTCGCCGTTGCCTTCGCCGCCGCGCGGAAGTTTCCGAGCCACTGGGCCCCTGAAGGCGGTGCGATCGCCACCCATCGCCGTAACGGAACGGTGAGGGAGGTGTACGGCCGCTCCCAGAGCTGCTGCATCTCTGAAGGCGAGAGAGCGCGGCCCCACAAGTAGGCCGCGTAGAGCCGGACGTTCCAGCACTGGTTGACTCCCGAAGCCTCTCCGCCCAACAGAAGCGCATAGGAGCCCGTTACCAGCGGCCAATTGATCGTGCTGCTGGCGACCCTCTGGCCGTTGACGTAGGCTATCAGCGTCGCTCCGTCGTAAGTGAACCCGATCAGCGCCGGAGACGGAGGAACACTGAACGTGAGATACTGCTGGCCTGCTGCTGTGTCGATCCAGACGCCCAGGTAAGGCGTGTAATTGGGAGCGGGACCGCGCGCGCCGTAGATGCCCCAATCGCCCGAAGCCACGGGGCTGCCGTAATAGCACGAGGTGATTGTGCCCCTTGCGAACAGAAGCGGCCCGAACTCGAGATCACCCGGAACGTCACATACTACCGCCGCACTCACCGAGCCGGGACAAGCAAGCACCGCCCCGGCACCGAAGGACCAGGCGTTGTCACTGGAAGGATAGTAGGCCCACGGCCCGAAGCCATCCGCGCCGCGAGCAGGAGAGTATCCTCCTTGGAGAAAAGCGGCCACCAAGCCTACCGCGTTCCACAAATTCCGACCGCCGCCCTCGTTGATGAGTGCCGCGATGCGCAGATCCTTGGCGAGTGGCGCGCCCCCCTCAATCTGGGTACCAACCGGCGGCTTTTCCCAACGGCCTAGGCGGCGCGGGATCAGCCGGTAACCGTACTGCCCGGAGACGAGGCTGAGGCTCGACTTCCCCGCAGCGCTGAAGACGCCGCTGCGCTGGCCGCTCCCGTCCAGTTCCGTGATCGCGCTCGAGCCGGCGGCCGCGAACTGGCCGAACTGCACCCTCGCGCCAAGGGCCGACGTCGCCGCGGCGCCCGCGGCGGCGACCTTCCCGCTCCACACGTGGGCGCCGGCGAGCGAAACCGCTGCCGAACCGGCCGCCGCGAAGGAACTGCCCGAGATCGGGGGCACCACCGGCACTTGGAACGTGCCGAGGATGAATTCGCCGAGGTTGGCGTTCAGGTCTCCGAGTATGCCGGTCGGAGTGAAGGCGGCAGGAGGTTCGACGAACTGAAAGGCCGCGGTCCCAACACCGGAGGCGATAAATACATTCTCAATCGCCTCGTAGGTTCCGAGGACCAATTCACCCAGGTTGGCGCCGAGGTCCCCAAGTATGCCGGTCGGAGTGAAGGCCATGACATGCTACGTGCCTTGCAGCCAGTGGAAGCAGTAAAGCGTTCCCGCGATCGCCGCGTTGTTGCTGTCCACTTCGAGTCCAAACTGGTCTGGACTGGCCAAAAATGCCGTACGGCTCGCTTGCCAGATCTGCGACCAATTCACCCCGTCCCGGGAGAGCGACCAGGTGAAGTTTGCGCCGTCGTCACGGAGCTTGAAGAAGACTGGACAGGTGACAGCGTTCTCTGTAAATGGGGTTGAGCTGTAGTTGGTGGGTGAATTATAGTAATCGACGCTGAAGCCCAGGCCGCCGTTGGAGCTGTTCGTGAGGAGCGCAATGGTGATAAGTTTGCCTGATCCGCTGTCGCGCACCACCAGGCCGCCCGAACAGTAATTGACGGCGAAGAATTGGGGCAGAAGCCCGACTACGATCGACCACGGCGTGGTGGGCAGCGCCTTCAGCAGCATCCTCTTGTTGTCACCGGCCCCAATGGGGGCCTGGACGTACAGGCCCCCGGAGGTATTGTTGGCAGTCGAGGCGCCTTGATTCACCCAACTGAAAGCCGAAACCAAAGGGGGAATGGTGACCGGGTATCCCTGAAAGAAAGCATTCCAAGCCGAGCCGTTCCAGAGGAATTCATAGGGCGCGTCACTCGACCTGTAGCACGCTCCAGCTCGCGGCCCCGCCGCGGGCAGACTGGCATAGGCGCCGCTCTGTGACATATCGGCGAGGACCTGTGCCAGCGTGCCTGCCGTGAGGATGCAGTACACATTCGCGCCCGAGGAATGGTTGGCGGCGCTCGATCCCTCCTGGGCGCCGGCTACCGTGAGCGTGCAAGGCCCCGATCCGGCGATGGCACTGACCAAGAAGAACTCGGAATCCACCAGGATGATGAAATCGCCAGCGCTCGGGAGGTTGGCGACAGACCCCACGGACATGCTCGATGCCCCGGACGTGTACGAACTGGAAAGCGTGGTCGCCGGGTTGGCTGAGTTGACGAATTGCCGATATGCCATGATCTATACCGCCTGGTTGTAGACTCCCTGATACCACGCCGAACCGACCGAACCGTCCAGCGCCGCTCCGGTCAGGTTCTCGATCACGATCCCCCAGTGGTCTGGCAGAATCCCCCCGAACGCCGCAGCCACGGAGAACGGCGGCGAAACGTAGGTCGTCGAATTGGCCACCACGTTGACGACGCCGATCAGCCGCATGTTGGGTGGAGTCGTCAGTGTGATGGAAGCGTCGGACCCCGAAGCGCCGTCCGAGTAATCGCTGCCCGAGTCCGCGGTGCCGTAGGCGTAGATGTTCACGCAGCCGGTCGAGGACACCCCGGAGCCGCCGGCCTTGACCTTGAGCTGCACCAGCGCATCCAGGAACAGGTCGCTGGTGTTGTCCACCGCGGCCGATTGCCGCTGGCCGTTGTTGGCCAGGCTGGTGAAGGTGCAGGTGATCGCCTGGTTCGAGGCACCATATTGAGATTTAATGGAGGCCATCTACGTCAACTTTCCGTAAATGTCCCATTTCCGCTGTTCACCTTGAAGCCGTCGCCGTTGTTGACCGTCTTGGGCGAAGAGAGCGGACCCCAATACCCGAGATGTCCGCTAGTCAGCGCGTCGAAGAAGCCGTCGAAGCCTTCGCCGGTGAGGTTGGAGAGCGGGCAGAGCGGGGCGTTGGCCAGGAAAGTGCCGCCCAGCAGCCGCCGCAGGTCCTCGCTGACCGCCTGGCGCCGCGGCGGCTCGACCAGGTCGATCTTGGTCAGCGCCACCAGCCCATGGCGCAGCCCCATCAGCGTGAGAATGTGCAGGTGCTCGTGCGTCTGCGGCATGATGCCGTCGTCGGCGGCGACCACAAAGATGACGACGTCCACGCCGTGCGCGCCCGCCACCATGTTGCGGATGAAATCGACATGCCCGGGCACG